>NZ_JBZQJF010000205.1:0-21205 GCF_059905295.1 Mangrovibacterium sp. | reverse complement strand
TGGAAAAATATAATCCATGATTTTTCCCAATATCCCCCAATAATCACAATTATTCAAGACGCTGTGTTTTGCGCAGCCAATGGAGATTTGGTGTATGCAACATATACCGGCCATACAGATGTAACAACTGCAGAAGCTAACGGATTCTTAGCTTTTGAAGGCGGTACCGGTAGATTTGAAAATGCATCAGGACAAGTGACTGCATATGGCTATGTCGAATACGACGAAATAGGTCGTGTCATTGGAATGTATTTAGCAGGAGAAGGTGAAATTTCAAATGTCGGGAGCAGTAATTAAGCTGCACTTGACAGTTAATTTTCTTCATCTGGTCATATGCTTTGAAAGGAGAGGACAACAACTTCGGGCCTTGCATTCCCGAAGTTGTTGCCTTGCAAAAATCAATCTTCAGTTCTTACGAAAAATGAAGATTCTATGAGTTCAACTCTCAGATTATAAATCTGAAAGAAAACAAAAGCCAAACCTAAAAAACCAAAGCCATGAAAACCAGGATATTATTTATCACATTATTTGCATTCGTATTTCTTTTTAGCGGATGCCAGGAGGATCCAATTTACACTGAAGTGGCAACGACAACACAAACACAGCCAGAAGATGAAGACGATGAATCTGAACCAAATGACGAAACTGAGCCAGACGACG
Source organism: Mangrovibacterium sp. (assembly GCF_059905295.1). NCBI lineage: Bacteria > Pseudomonadati > Bacteroidota > Bacteroidia > Marinilabiliales > Prolixibacteraceae > Mangrovibacterium > Mangrovibacterium sp. The sequence continues at coordinate 20,545 of NZ_JBZQJF010000205.1, read as the reverse complement.
ACTCTGAAAAACCAGATGATGGATCGGAACCTGACACTAATCCTCCTCAAGGGAAAATATATTTACTCGGGCAATCAATTCATGCCTTGGCTGACGAGGGCAATTTTATTTGGGTCGTTACTGACAAAAAACTTATAAAATGGGATAAAGTAGGTAATGAACCAACTTATTTCGATTTACCGGAAATTATAGATGGTCAGCACTATGGAATAAAAATTGACAGTAACGGATTAAAGTGGTTGCTATGCACTGGAATTGGACTGTATCGTTACAATGAAGGCCAGTGGATAGAGGAAGAGTTTGATTTTAACAATGAGAATATTACCGGCTTTGATATTGATAAAAATGACAATATATGGATTAGCACCTTGCAGGAAGTATATCAGTTTGACGGAACCAATTGGACGCATTATCCCCTTACAGGAAATTTTACGTTTGGCCTTACTGCAGATGACGCTGACAACATCTGGTTTATAATTTTTAATGTTGTTCCGGAATTCGAAGCCCTTGGAAAGTACGACGGAGAAAACTGGACCATGTATACTGGGGATAACAGCGGATTTTTCTTTCAAGTCATCCCGGATAAGAGTGGTAATGTATGGATATTAACCACTAAAGGGGAAAGAATCAGTTTGGTAAAATTCGATGGAAGCACCTACACAACTATCTGTACTTTACCTGTGGAATTTTCGGCATTTCCTTGTTTGGCAATAGACAACAACGAAATATTTTGGATTGGAACAGAAAATGGGGTCGTCAGATACGACGGGGTCAATTGGACTGTATTCAATAACTCTAACTCAGCCTTGTATTCAAATGAAGTCCATGTAATAGCAATAGATGAGTTTGGTACAAAGTGGGTCGGAACTCAGAACGGCCTAGCCGCTCTCGACGACGCAGACCTTGAACTAGAATAAAGCAATATGAAAGCAAGCTAAATCTGGTTCCACATTAATTGAAATACTTATTCGTTCATTCAAAGCTTTGCTTCGGTAGCATAGGGCAACTACTCGTACCAGCTTTCCCGAATTTCAGGATAAGCGGGTCTTGCAGAAATTGATTAGCTTGTAGTTTACGGAGACGAAGCTTTTGTACATGCTATACCTTTCGAACCAAGTATCTATAAAGCCTTTAAGCAGCTCTTCTGAATAAATTAGGGATGAAATTTTATTCATGACAATCTTTTCCATCAATTGTATGAGCCCTCTTCTGTAACATTTTCCTATCTTTAACCGACTTTCGTTAACGCACACAGGATCGGCTAAAGATGAAACTTCTAACAATAACAATATGAAACGAATAATTACAGGAATATTCATGCTCGTGTTTTTAAGTGCTGCACATGCACAAAACATGACTGACATTAGTCTGAGTAAAAAACACAGTGGAAAACAAGTCAATGAAATAGTTTCCGAAACAGGAGATATGTACCAATTGGTAGAACACCATGGTCCTGCCATTGAAAATGAGTGGCTGGGTTTAAGGTTGTATTTCAATTATAAATGTGCTGTTGATGTTTACAACAAAACAAAGCCTGGTCTGGAGCTGGCAGCAGCTGGATGGTATCCAACACCGGAACAGCAAAAAGAAGGCTGGGGTGCCGACCAGTACAAGGTTGGTGAGACTGTTGGCCTTGGAGGAGTAAGACTTTGGGATGGAGAGAAAGAGGTCTTTCTGAACCCTGTAAAAGAACGGATTGCCCGTGTCAGAAAAGAAGCCAATTTTTCGCAAATGGACATGCTTTCTGAGGGTGTTCCCTATAAAGGTGACTCCATTGATGTTTTAATTCGTGTTACCGTATTTTCAGGTTTCAGGGAAGCTAAAGTTGAAGCTTTTGCTCTCTGTGATAAACCAGTTGAGTTTGTAACCGGAATCAATTATTTCCCCACAACAAAAACCGCAGAAGGAGACAATTATATTTGCACCTGGGGTGTACATCCGGAAGATGTGGCGGCTTATCAACTCAATATTGGTGGAGCCATCATCTACAATCCTGATGATTACAGCGCTGTCCAAAAAGCCGATAAGGAATATATGTTGATTTCGAAGCCTACAAAATACCTCTCTACCTGGATCACATCGGCCAGTGAGAAAGAAAAAGGCTTTAAAACAATGGACGACTTTGTGAGCTATGTAAAAGAAAAAGCAAAATAAATACGCCCTACAGCGTATTGCGAAAAAACATAAATCCAGGTTATTAGGCTGTCAGTATTGGCAGCCTAATTTGTTTCTATCCCTTTTGCAGATCCCAAGCCCCCTTACAAGACAAGGACAGCGAAATGTGTTGCAAGAGGAACAATAACCTGCTTCTGTTATTTTCGCTCTTCTTCCCAGGGACGATGCTCAGCAGCATAGCTTAGCTGTTCGTACCAGCTTTTCCCGTATTTCCGGATAAGCGGTTCTTTCAGGAATTGATAAAGCGGAAGTTTTTGACCGCGACCACATTGGCGGCCCGGCTTACAGATATCGATTTGCTGGTAGTTGACTGCATCAAAACGTTTATACTCGGTAATGCGAATCGGGAATAAAGCGCAAGAAACAGGCTTTCTGAATTTGACCTTTCCATCCAGAAAAGCTTTTTCGATCCCGCACTTCGTGATGCCGTTTTCGTCTACAAAGACAAATGCACAGGCTTCGTTGCTCATTAATGGTGTAACCAGGTCGCCATCGCTATCGATTACCGACGTACCAACTTTGGCAACAACCTCTTTTCCCTCTTCAGTAATGTATTGCTCAAAATCAGGATAGATCTGTTCTATCAGCACAGCTTCTTCCTGTGTTAACGGAGCCCCTGAGTCTCCTTCAACGCAACAAGCACCTTTACACTTCATCAAATCACACAAAAAGTGCTCATCGATCACATCAAAACTTACAATGGTCTTTCCTATTTCAAGCATAATTCTTCAGCAAATAAAAAGCCTCTCCGCAAAAGGGAGAGGCTTTGCAAATATACAGTTTTCTGACTATCGTTCAATCAAAACTTTTCCAGTCATCTCAGCAGGAATTTCCAGTCCCATTTCAGAAATCAGGGTTGGAGCAACATCAGCCAAAATACCGTTATTGATCTTCAGGTTCTTGTCGTCGCTAACATAGATACAAGGTACCGGGTTCAGCGAGTGAGCAGTGTTAGGAGAACCATCAGGGTTAACAGCGTTATCGGCATTACCGTGGTCAGCAATAATCATGACGTTGTAGTTGCTTGCACGAGCTGCTTCAACAACTGCTTTAGCACAGGAGTCAACAGCCTCAACAGCTTTAGTGATTGCTTTATAATCACCGGTGTGACCTACCATATCACCATTTGCGAAGTTCAGACAAACAAAGTCAACTTCTCCTTTTTTCAACTCAGGAATAATTGCATCTCTAACATCGGGAGCTGACATTTCAGGTTGAAAGTCGTATGTAGGAACTTTTGGAGAAGGACACAACAGACGTTTTTCGCCCGGGAACTCCTCTTCGCGGCCACCACTGAAGAAGAATGTTACGTGAGCATACTTCTCAGTTTCAGCAATACGAATTTGTTTCAAACCTGCTTTTGATACAACCTCACCCATGGTGTTAATTGGATTTTCTTTATCGAAAATCACATTCACATTTTTGAAGTCTGCTTTGTAGTTGGTCATTGTATACCATTGCAGATCCATGGTGTGCATGTCGAATTCGTGCAAATCTTCTTGTGTGAAAGCAATTGTTGTTTGGCGTAAGCGGTCGGTACGGAAGTTGAAGCAGATTACAACGTCACCTTCTTCGATGACTCCAACAGGGCTTCCGTCTTCTTTAACCATGCAGATTGGTTTGATAAACTCATCGGTAACACCTGCATCGTATGAAGCTTTCATAGAAGCTAACAAATCAGTTGACTTTTCACCTTCACCTTTTGTGTAAAGGTCGTAAGCCAGACGCATACGATCCCAGTTTTTATCGCGGTCCATTCCGTAGTAACGACCTACGATTGAAGCGAATTTACCGTTAGTACCTTTCAGTCCTTCAAGGTCAGACTCCAGGAATCCATATCCTGAACGAGGGTCAGTATCACGACCATCAGTCAAACCATGAACAAAGATGTCATCCAAACCCAGGTCGGTACCCATTTGGCAAAGTGCAATCATATGAGAGCTCAATGCGTGTACCCCACCAGGGCCAATCAAACCAATCAGGTGAACTTTTTTATTGTTGTCTTTTGCGTAGTTAAAAGCTTTCAGCAATTGTGGATTTTGCCACAAGGATTTATCACGGATAGCCTTGGTAATTTTAACCATATCCTGGTAAAGCACACGGCCTGCACCAATATTTAAGTGACCAACCTCGGAGTTACCCATTTGTCCGTCTGGCAAACCAACATTTTCTCCGGAAGTAAGCAATTGTGAGTGCGGATATTCTTTCACCAACGAGTCCATAAACGGAGTTGATGCTTGAGCGATTACATCACGTTCGGAACCATCACCGATGCCCCAACCGTCGAGAATCATTAAAAGTGTTTTTTGTGCCATAATAATTTATACTGATTTTAAATAACTTATTCTTTTCGGCCAACAAAAGTATTCATTTTTAAGCAGGATTGGAAATGCCTTTCTCTCTGAAAGCTCAAATTAACAATTAAATAATTGCTTGTTTAGGGTACTCATTTATAGCTTCGTCCATCCATCTGTCTCACCTGTAGAAACGGATGAAAAATACTCCCCGGAAAACACGAAATCGAGCTGCTGTTTTGCCCTGTAAAAAAGGACTTCAGCCTCCTAAATTATCACTTATAGGGGTATTCATCCCGAAGTTCCTTCCTGAACCGACTTAAAACCCCAACTTCTTGGGATTGATGCCCGCCTCTTCCAGCGATACTTTTACAACAAAAAAAACAAACACCATATACCAGTATGAAAAACGTCTTAAACATTGGAATGATGGTCGTAGCTCTACTCAGTTCGGGCTATGCCAAAGCGGGGACGGAAGAAGACAATAAAGAACCTGCATTAAGCTTTTACGGTTCTTACAAAGGAGATTTCGTATCGAACCTCCACGGAGGTATTAAAACCGGATCAACATATTTAGGCTTAGCTGATTTATTTTTAGAAATGAATACAGAACGCGCCGGACTATGGAAAGGCGGTACATTCATGCTTCACGGAGCAAACACCCACGGTGGCGAACCTTCGGCTGACCTGATCGGCGACTTCCAGGTTGTATCGAATATCGAAGCCGGCAATCATACCTTCTTATATGAACTCTGGTATTGCCAGACATTCGGGAAAGTTCATACAACGATTGGGCTTCAGGATCTGAATGCAGAATTTGCCAACAGCGAGTTTGGCGGACTTTTCATCAACAGCTCTTTCGGTATTCATTCGATCATTGCGGATAATATTGCAGCTCCTATTTTCCCTTTGACTTCTCCGGGAATCACTATTTGTTGGGAGGCATCGGATCGTTTGAATCTAAAAACAGCGCTTTACAAAGGTTGCCCCATCGATTTTGACGACAATCCCTATAACCTGAAATGGGACCTGAATTACAGCGATGCACTCCTTTGGGTAGCCGAGGCCAACCTGCATTGCAGTGATGATTCCGACTGCCCACAAACAATTAAAGCCGGCTTTTTCTATCACCAGCACTGCGACGAACCTGAAATTTCGGACGAGCTGGAATCGGACTATGGTTTTTACCTGGTTGGCGATCACCGGGTAAGTCCGAAGAACGAAACCGGGAATGGTTTAAGTGTCTTTTACCAGTTAGGTGTGAGCCCGCGAAATAATAATGTGGCCTACTTCGGCACCGGCATTCATTACACCGGCTTATTCTCACCAAAGGGGAATGATACGCTAGGCTTGGCTATGGCACGTGGCATTATGAAAGATGAAGATGGCAGCGACGAAACGACCTTTGAGCTTACTTACAAGCTACAACTGAATAATAACATCTATTTCCAACCCGACATTCAATATGTTGTCAATCCGCGAGGCACCGACCTGGCGCTCGACAATGCCTTGGTTGGTCTGTTTCGGTTAGGATTGGAATTTTAAAAGAAAGCTTATGTTCGTACAAAATTCAGATATACAAAACAAAAGGCTGGCAGGTTTGAAAACCGGCGAAGAAGCCATCATCAAATATGTTTTTGGTCAGGGTGCTTTCCGCAAGCGAATTTCGGAAATGGGATTTGTAAAAGGGCAAAAAGTAACAGTGATCAAGAATGCCCCGATGAAAGATCCCGTGGAATATGAAATCATGGGCTATAAAGTGTCGCTGCGCCGCAGCGAGGCTGAGATGATTGAGGTCATTGCCCTGGACAAAGCTGCAGAAGTACTTTCGGGTAAATTTGCCGGCACCATCGATCAGCATCGGCTGAAAGTGTCGGGAGGCAAAAAGAGCAAGAACATTTCGGTAGCGCTGGTTGGCAACCCCAACTGCGGTAAAACCACCTTGTTCAACTACGCCTCCGGATCGAAAGAGCGCGTGGGCAACTATGCCGGGGTAACCATCGATGCCAAGGAGGCTCGCTTTCGCCAGAACGATTTCAACTTCCGCATTTCCGATTTGCCGGGAACCTACTCCATTACCGAGTACTCGCCTGAGGAACTGTATGTACGCAACCACATTGCAGAGCGTAAGCCCGATGTGGTGGTGAACGTGGTCGATGCTTCGAACCTGGAGCGCAACCTGTACCTGACCACGCAGCTGATCGACATGAACATTAAAGTGGTGATTGCCCTGAATATGTACGACGAGCTGGAACAAAAAATGGTTCGGTTCGACTACAAGCGCCTGGGGGAAATGATCGGCATCCCAATTGTTCCGACTGTTGCCTCCAAGGGGAAAGGCTTGAAAGATCTTTTCAATAAAATCATTGAAGTGTACGAGGAGCGCGACCCGATTGTACGCCACATCCACATCAATTATGGTGCCGACATCGAAGATTCAATCTCAACCATTCAATCCGAAATTAAGAAAGACGATAACCGAAATAAAAGCTATTCAACCCGTTACTTGTCCATCAAGCTGCTGGAAGATGATGAAACCACCCGCAAAATCTTAAAGGGCAATGCCAATTACGGGTCCATCATTGCAAAGGCCGATGTCGAAATTAAGCGACTTGAAGATTTGTTGAACGACAAATCGGAAACGTTGATTGCCGATGCCAAGTATGGTTTTATCGCCGGAGCGTTAAAAGAAACCTATAAATCCGATCCGCACACACGTCGTAAAAACAGCCGCGAGATCGACAAAATACTGACCCACAAAATTTGGGGATTCCCGATCTTCATCTTTTTCATCTGGGCAACCTTCCAGCTGACTTTTACGCTGGGGAGCTACCCCATGGATTGGATTGATGCGGGTGTAGCCTGGTTGAGCGACACCGTTGCCAACCTGATGCCCAACGGAGCCCTGAAAGATCTGCTGGTCGACGGAGTCATTGGAGGCGTTGGCGGGGTTATCATTTTTATGCCCAACATCCTGATCCTGTTTTTCTGTATCTCGTTGATGGAAGACTCTGGCTACATGGCACGCGCTGCTTTCATTATGGACAAGCTGATGCACAAGATTGGCCTGCACGGTAAATCGTTCATCCCGCTTATTATGGGATTTGGGTGCAACGTGCCGGCTGTAATGGCCACCCGAACACTCGACAATAAAAACGACCGTTTGCTAACCATGCTCATCATTCCGTTTATGTCGTGCTCGGCCCGGTTACCGGTTTATGTACTGTTGATTTCGGCCTTCTTTGTTGCCAACCAGGGAGCCATCCTGTTCCTGATTTACCTGGTCGGCATTGCCCTGGCCGTATTGGTTGGGTTGTTATTCAAGAAAACCTTGTTTGCCAAGAAAGAAGTGCCTTTTGTGATGGAGCTTCCCCCCTACCGCATGCCAACCCTGAAGAACACCAGCATACACATGTGGCACAAGGGACAGCAATACCTGCGAAAAATGGGGACAGTTATTCTTTTTGCGTCTATCATTATTTGGGCCATGGGCTACTACCCCCGTCACGTGGAGTACTCCCAAGACTATGACCAGCAAATTACCCAGGTCGAAAATAACAGCAGCCTGGATGAAGCCGGAAAAGCCAGCCAGCTTGAACAGCTGCAGTTATCGCAAGAGGAAGAACGACTGGAAGGATCTTATATCGGTCAGATGGGCCACTTCATAGAGCCGGTCATTCAGCCCCTGGGCTTCGACTGGAAAGTGGGCATGAGTATTATTACCGGTATGGCCGCCAAAGAAATTGTGGTGAGCTCGATGGGAGTACTTTACCATGCCGGAATGGAGGCCGACGAAACCTCGCAGTCGTTGATCGACAAACTGCAAAATCAGACATACACCACGGGACCCCGCATCGGGCAGAAGGTATTTTCGCCCCTGGTGGCCTTTACGCTCATGATTTTTGTACTGATCTATTTTCCATGCGTTGCCGTGGTGGCGGCTGTTAAGAAAGAAGCCAACTGGAAGTGGGCACTCTTTACAACTGTGTACACCACCGCCATCGCCTGGATTGCGGCCTTTGGAGTATACCAAATCGGAAGCCTGTTGGTTGGATAACCTGAAAAATGAGAAAAGAAAGATGAAACCAGGTTTTGGAACTTGAAACCTGGAACTCGAAACTCAAAACTCGAAAAGCTATGATTCAAAATATTATCGCACTCATCATCGTCGCAGCCGTTGTTGCCAAAGTTGCCTACAACATCTATAAAGCCATAACCGTCAAGGAGAAGGGCCTGTGTGGTGGTTGTGCCAGCTGCGATTTTAAACGCGAACTGAAGAAAAAAGGAAAACTTCATCCGCTTTCGCACAAGCAGGTTAAAACGTTCAACAAAGACCAGCTCCGATTTGCCGGTAAAACAAAATAGCGACTCTATTTGGCAGTGATTGAGAGAAAAGGTTCAACATCCCTGCACGAGGCTGCCCAACATCATGGGTAGCCTTTTTTGTGTTGAAGCAATTCAGCTGGTGACTTTGAGTCACCAGCTGAATAAGCATGGCTTGCCCCAAAGACGAAACAGAAAACACAAGGCTGTTTTTTTGTTTTCAACTGAATTCTCTTGTTTTCCTCCACTTTCATCCCAATTGGCGATTCCCCAAAATCGGGTGTATTTTTTGAAAGTCTCTTTTCAGCTTAAGCTTATTTAAATTGACTCTAAACACAGAAGGTCGTAACTTGTATAACGATTTCGATTAGGACTTGATTCTTTTTCACAAAAAGGACAAAAAAATAGCATCACACACAAAGCACATTGAAGGTAGCTTAAGAAACTGGTATGAGAGATACTTGTGTAATCGGGAGTGGAACTAGCAACGATTACAATTAAAGTCCAAACGGACAAGTATTAATATCTAAACCATTAGAATTATGGCGAAATTAAATGAAAAGGAGAAACGTGATTTTGTTGTTCACGTTTATACAACTCTAAGTGATGAAGCTGCTGTTGTAGCAGCCGCCGGCTTTGATCCAACCAATCGAATTGCCGATGTAAAAGCGAAGTCCAACACCGCAACCGAAGCTGAAGTGGCGCAACAAAAGGCACAGGCCGAAGCAATAAAAGCCACCAAAGCCTCGAACGAAGCATTGGATGCAGCTTACGCTGACGCCTCGGCTGTTGTAAGCCTGGTTGAAGGTTTGCTGGGTAAGGACAGCGAATTGGTACATAAACTTCACCAATTCAGAAATAGCTAATTGCTACCCGGGCTAAAACCACGGGGGATAGTTATAATCCCCGGTGGGATGGACGCAAGCCCCCGCGGGCACATCACTCGCCCCATGGGGACCATCATGCGCCCCAAGGTTCCGGACTTAATCCCCAAGGTACTTTTCATGAGAACCTTGGGGATTATCATTTGCCCCAGGGCTCGCAAGCATTTCCCCAGGGGGACGGCTGTGCGCCCCAAGGTTCCCGCAATAAGAAACAGGGGGATGGTGGTTCGCCCCGAAGTTCGCAAAGCACGCCCCCCGGGGATCATCGTTCGCCCACAGGGGCAAAGCCTGATCCCCGGGAGTTAAGAGAAAACGCAGAAGTGCTTCACCGGGTGACTCGATGTCACCCGGTGAATAAACAATCATCAGAAAAACAGTTCAAATGCAATTTCAGAAAAACCACCTTTACCACATCTACAACCGCGGGAATAATGCCCAACAGGTCTTTTTCTCCCGCTCCAACTACCTTTTCTTTCTTCAAAAACTAAAAACCAACCTCGTTGCTTATGCCGATATACTGGCTTGGTGTTTAATGCCCAATCATTTTCACTTGATGGTTCATGTTAATCATATTGACCGGGTGACTACGAGTCACCCGGTCAATAAATCACGATCAATTAACCAATCCTTTGCAATTGTACTTCGTTCGTACACCAGAGCACTTCAAAAAGAAAGGCACTTTACCGGAAGTTTGTTTCAGCAGCGAAGCCAATCAATTTGTTTAACCGAAATCAATGGAGTTAGCCCGGCTTGGTTCCAAACATCCGTTGGAACTCTAATTCATATTGCCGCCCCGGAAAAAGAATACCCGCAAATTTGTTTTAACTACATCCATAATAATCCGGTTCGGGCAGGCTTAGTCAAGCATCCGGCGGATTGGGAATTCTCCTCTTACCGTGACTATACCGGAGTGCGAAACGGACAGCTAATCAACCGAACAAGAGCAAGCGAATTTGGCTTAGTTACTTATTCACCAGGTGACTTCGAGTCACCTGGTGAAAAGGCTTGCAGCTAAAAAATTACCAGCCCAGGAAAACCATTCCGGCACCGCTAATGAGAATCACCACGCCGGCGAGCAGATGGACATAGCGCTCCTGGTGTTTGAAGTTGACAAGTGAAAAGCCTTTATGCCCCAGGTAAACAACCGTTAGCATCGTTACAATCGTGCCAATGGAAAAGATGAGTGCCACCGAGGCCATGCCAACGGCACTGTGGGTATAGGCCGGTACCATCAGCAGTGGAATCAGCACTTCGCAGGGGCCAAACACAAAAATCAGGAAAATGATCCAGGGCGTGATATTTACTTTTTCGGCCTCCGCTTCAGTTACCGGCAAATGGTGATGTTCGCGAACCTTTTTCGGCATCAGCCAGGTAGGCAGATGCGCGTGGTGCGAGCTACTAATGTACTTGTAAATGCCGTAAAGGGTGTAGCCCACGCCAAAGGCAAACAACAACCAGGCAACCAGCTCGCCGCGAAATGATTCAATACCATTCAGCTTGCTCAGGCTGGTTCCGATGGCAATGCCAACAGCACCAATCAGCACCGAGCTACCAACGTGCCCGATCCCCGAAAAGAAGGTCACCCACATGGTTTTTCGCGTCGACCACTGCCGGGCCTTGCTAATAGCTATAAACGGCAAATAGTGATCGGGCCCCAGCAGGGTGTGGACAAAGCCCAGCGTAAGCGCCGTATACAGGAGAACTTGAATATCATTCATGTTATAGTCGATTGATCAACGAAGCCTGACAAGCGGCTCCGAATCCGTTATTAATATTGACAACACTCACACCGCTGGCACAACTCGTCAGCATTCCCAGCAAAGCCGACAGCCCGTCGAAATTAGCGCCGTAGCCCACGCTGGTAGGCACTGCAATAACCGGTTTATCAACCAGTCCGCCAATTACACTGGCCAGTGCGCCTTCCATGCCGGCTACCACAATAATAATCCGCGCATTGCGAATCAGCTCCAGCTTACGAAACAGCCGATGGATACCGGCCACGCCCACATCGTACACCGACTCGACGCGGTTACCGAGGAAACGGGCTGTCTCAACCGCTTCTTCTGCCACCGGCATATCCGATGTTCCGGCAGCCACCACCGCGATGTATCCTTTCGGATTTTCGCCTTTCTCTTTCCGGTGAATAATCGTTTTCGCAATCGGGTTATACACTGCATCGGGAATATAAGCACGCACCGCATCAAACATCTCCGGGGTAGCCCGGGTTGCCAGCACGTCAATTCCTTTTTGATGCATCCGATCGGCAATCTGGGCCACCTGCCCGGGTGTTTTCCCCGAGGCGTAAATCACCTCGGGCAGTCCGGTACGCTTTTCACGGTCGGTGTCGATGGTAGCAAAGCCCATCTCTTCGATGCCGTGACTCGGCAAGTGCTCCAGCGCTTCGGTCAGGGTAATTTCACCATTCTTATATTGTTCTAAAATCTCTCGTGGACTCATGCTTCCAGTTGATTAATGACCATTTTCTCAACATCGCGAATGCTGATGCCGTTTTCGCGAGCCAGTTGCTTGCAGTCGTCGGTTTCGGGTTTCGACTTCACCAGTCGGCCATGGTAGTAACTTTGTTTCACACGAACCTTACCCAGGGTAATTTCCACGACAATCTCCTCGCGGAACAACATGTGCTTTAACAGCCGGTTTTCACGAATTCCCAGCGATGTACTTTGAGTGAAGACGATGGTTTTCATCTCTTCAACCAGTTCCGGCTTGCACAATACCGATAAGGTCACTGCCGGGCGCCCCTTCTTCATGATGATCGGTGCTAACCAGGCATCGCTGGCACCAGCCAGGAACAGTTCATTCAACAGGTAATCGTAATGCTCGGGATTCATATCGTCGATATTGCTTTCGAGTAAAACCGCCTCAACGGTCTCCACATCCGAAGCTGCTGAGTGCCCTTCAAGTAAATACACCCGCAGAACGTTCGCCACCTCCGCATCGCGGTTCCCAATACCGTAAGCCGTTTTCACGATGGGCAAATCAATTTGAAGTGTAAACTCGTCGACCATAGCAGCCAGGATCGCAGCACCGGTTGGCGTCGTTGCCTCGTGGTTTACCAAGCCGGTTTTCACGGGCAGGCCTTCCACGATTAAAGCCGTGGCAGGTGCCGGAACAGGCATCACACCATGAGCACATTTCACAGTTCCGCCTCCCAACTGAATTGGTGAGGCCATCACTTTATCCACCTTCAGGTAGTCGATGCAGATGGCTGCTCCAACAATATCAGCGATGGAATCCAGGGCACCCACCTCATGAAAGTGTACCTTTTGAATATCGATGCTGTGCACCTTAGCTTCAGCTTCGGCTATCAAGCGAAAGATTTTCAACGCATTCTGCTTCACGGTATCCGAAAGTGTGCTATTGTTCACGATCTCTTCCACATGCCGCAGGTGACGGTGCTTCTCATTGTCCGGATTTTCAATGATCACATCAGCCTTTGTTCCGGTAATCCCCCGGCGCTGATCTTGTTTTATTTCAAGGTGAAATCCCTCAATATTTAATTTCGAAAGTTCCTGTTTCAGGTAATCGGCATCAACCCCTAAATCGATAAGTGCGCCGAGGTTCATGTCGCCGCTAATGCCGGCAAAACAGTCGTAGTATAGTACTTTCATGGTTGTTTCGTTATTTAAGTTCGAATAGTAAATTGATCGTCTTTTATTGGGATTAAGTTGTCATTAGGTGTTTACCCCATCAATCGATCATCAATGACAAAAATTGGCTACCAATAACAATGGTAAGACCTTTGATCTTCGATTTTCATCATTTGCCCTTTAATTGTGATGCACTAAGCACCCGGTTCAGTTTCCCGGAAACCAAGCCTTCCCGGTCCAGTTTCACTTCGTCGAAGCCGAAAGATTTGATTTGATCCACAACTTGGTTTTGCATGGAGAACAAACGCTCCAACTCCGATTGCGGCACCTCAACCTTCCCGTACGAACCATAGTGCCGCACCCGAACATCGACGAAGCCTAAACCATTCAGAAAGTTCTCAGCATCTTCAACCTGCTTAAGCTTTTCGCGTGTAATTTGATGATTGTACGGAATGCGTGAACTCAGACACGGACTGGCCGGCTTATCCCAGTTAGGCAAGTTGAAACTACGGGCAATATCGCGGATCTCCTCCTTGGTCAGTTTGCACTGAGCCATTGGGGCCAACACCTGGTATTGAGCGGCTGCCTGCAAACCGGGCCGGTAGTCGCCCAAATCATCGTGATTCGTTCCGCTTAAAACATCAAATTCCGGGTATCGGGCTTTAACCTGTTGCAAATCGTTAAACAAATGCTCTTTGCAGAAGAAGCAGCGATTCTCCGGATTCCGGTTATAGCGTTCATCGGTCAGCTCTTCAGTTTTGATCACCTCCAGTTGAATATCGAAATCGCGACAAAAACTTTGCGCCAGTTCGAAATCCTTTGCTTTCAAGCTCTCAGAGTTTGAAATTACCCCAATCGCATTCTCCTTCCCTTGGAACTTACGCGCCAGGAATAACACCAATGTTGAATCAATTCCGCCGGAAAAGGCGACAATAGAGCCACTGCGTGCTTTAAACCATTCCTCCAGTTTCTCCAGTTTATTTTGAATCTGCGTTTTATTCATTTCCATACCAGTTTAAACATCGGTAACACCTTTAAGTTTATTAGTGCTACCACAACAACAAGTTTAATCAATAAATTTCAAAACTGATTGCCGGATTGTTCGTTTTTTAGGCTATTGGACTCTGAACTCCGGAAACGAGAAATAGGGACATAAAAAAAGCCATCCCGAAGGATAGCCTTTCTATTACAACTTATATTTTTTAGCCACATCGGGCCTCAGGTTTCGATTTCCTTTTGTCGCTTTCGGATCGTACGGACAGTGGCGACATCCGTTTGAGCAACAATAGCCACGTTTTACGAGAAAGCTTTCTGTCATCACGCGGTAACCTTCTTTGGTCATGTAGTAATCAACACCTTCAACTGTATCGTCGTACCCATCGCTAAACAGATGATCAAACATTCCCATAGCAACTATTCGTATTTAAATTTTTGCAGGAAATGTCCCATGCGATCACGCTTTGTTCTCAGGTAGCGTTGATTGAATTCGTTTGGCTCAATTTCAATATTAACTGTTGCAGTAACATGCAAACCATAACCTTCAATACCAACACGTTTTACCGGGTTGTTGGTCATCAGCTTCATCTTCTTCACACCCAAGCTTTGTAAAATTTGAGCACCCACACCATAGTCACGTTCGTCAGCTTTAAAGCCCAGGTGAAGGTTTGCTTCAACCGTATCCATGCCTTCATCCTGCAGTTTGTAGGCTGCGATCTTATTCATTAAACCAATACCGCGACCTTCCTGCATCATATAAACAATCACTCCTTTACCTGCTTTTTCAATCATCTCCATCGCTTTGTGCAACTGATCGCCGCATTCGCAACGGAATGAACCGAAAATATCGCCGGTCATACAAGAAGAATGCATACGCACCAAAATCTCTTCGTCTTTCTCCCAGGTACCTTTTACCAGCGCTACGTGCTCCATGCCATTGGTTTTCTGGCGGAAAGGAATAATATTGAAGTTACCGTATTTAGTCGGCATAGGAACTTCTTCGCCACGCTCAATTAAACTATCAGAATCCTGCAGGTATTCGATCAGGTCTTTGATTGTACAAATCTTCAGATCGAAACGCTCAGCCACTTTCATCAATTCCGGCAGACGAGCCATTGTTCCGTCTTCATTCATGATTTCTACCAACACACCTGCGGGCTCCAATCCGGCTAATCTAGCCAAATCAATAGCAGCTTCAGTATGGCCTGCACGACGCAGCACACCGCGATCCTTCGCCTTCAGCGGGAAAATATGTCCCGGACGGCCAAGTTCAGCGGGCTTGGTGTCTTTATTAACCAGAGAAAGAATTGTTTTAGCCCGGTCAGCAGCAGATATACCTGTTGTACATCCGTAGCCAATCAAATCTACAGAAACAGTAAACGGAGTCTCGTGCGATGAGGTGTTTTTACCGACCATCAGGTCCAGTTCCAACTCTTCACAGCGCTTTTCCGTCAAGGGAGCACAGATCAACCCGCGACCATGTGTTGCCATGAAATTTACTTTCTCGGGAGTCATTAACTCTGCGGCGGCAACAAAGTCACCTTCATTTTCGCGATCTTCGTCATCAACAACAATCACTAACTCACCATTTTTTATGGCTTCGATCGCTTCAGGAATTGTATTTAATTTGAACTCGGTCATTATAATTGGTTGGTTTTCAAAATGCCGCTGCAAAACTAAGCAATTTTATCGATTTACAAATGACTTTCGACGGCTAAGCTCGCTGTGCTTTATCCCACACAACCCGTTGTTTATTACCCATAAACCTGTAAAGACCTGTAAATGCAGCTATATGAATGGCAGTAAAATAATACGGAATAAAAAACAGCTTGTTACTTCGGGCACGTCCATCCCCTATAAAACCCAGAAATGCAAACAGATACCAAACAAGCTGCAACAGAAGCGTGATGATGTAAATTAATTCTGAAGAATTCGCTGCAACCAGCGCAATATTAGACAGCAAAGCAACTAATAATGCCCATGGAGCCAGCGTCCATCGTAAAATTTTATGCGAAAAATACTGAAAGCTTAGCCATCCCTGCTTCAGGGGATTGAGCAATCGCGGCATGCGCACCATTACCTGCAGACCTCCCGCAGCAATCCGTCTCTTGCGTTTTAACTCTTCCTTCACATTCAACGAGGCTGACTCTGTAGCTATCGCCTTGGACTCATAAACCACCTGATATCCGGCTGTTGCCAAGTCCATGGAAATTTGAAAATCATCGAGCAGGCAATCTGTCGGGACCGGGCGATAAAGTGCTGTACGTACCGCAAACAACTCTCCCGCAGCACCAACTACCGAACTCAAATCCGACTCCAATTGCTTAATCTTCGACTCGACATTCCAATACATATTTTCGCCATCGGCAGCAACATTCGAATGCTCACTTGCTGACACCCGTTTTTCTCCGGCAACGCAAGCAACCTTGGGATTCTGAAAATGACGAATCATATTCTGCAATGAATCTGCTGACAGCAACGTATTCGCATCAGTAAAAACAACGTAGGGTGTTCTTACAAACTGCATCCCACGGTTCATAGCGTGCACTTTCCCTTTCCGTTCCGGTTGGTGTTCAACCTGTATCTCCGGGTATTTCTTTAGCAAATCGGGCGTTCCGTCATCAGAGCCATCGGTGAGCCATAAGAACTTCAATTTATCTTTTGGATAAGTTAACAGGAGGGAGTTTTTTATTTTGGCATCAACAATATCGACCTCATTGTAGGCGGTAACAAACAAGGTTACTTCGGGCCACTCTTCCGGATCGGAATAGATTGGAGTTTTTCCAAACAGCATCCGCTTTATTCCAACCAGAATTGATAACACCAGGGCATATCCCATATAGGTGTATAGAAGAATAAAAAGTGCTATCCAGAATACCCAATCAAGCATTCAGATGTTTCTTATAAAATTCCACCAACTTTTGAGCGATAGCCAGATTATCAAATTTCTCCCGGATAAATTCAGTTGCATTTTTGCAAACCTTCTTATAAAGGTCCTTATCTTCAATTAGCTCGGTAATAGCCTGTAAAAATTCTTCCGGTTCATTGGCAATCAGGATTTGTTCGCGGTCAGTTGCTGCAATACCTTCAACCCCAATTGTGGTCGACACAATTGCTTTACCCAGGGCCATTCCCTCTACAATTTTAATGCGCATCCCTGATCCGGATCGGAGTGGTACCATCATAATAGCTTTGGAATTCATAAACTGGTAAGCATCTTCAATTTCGCCTAAAAAGACCACATTCGGCATTTTCAGTTTCGAAGCCAGCCATTGCGGTGCATTCCTTCCGGCGACATAAAATTTCAGTTCCGGATATTTCTTTGTTATCAGCGGCCAACAATCCTTTAAAAACCAAAGTAGTCCCTCTTGATTCGGCCCCCACTCCAGCGAACCGATATGAAAAATAGACGGAAACTCCAGATCCTTGGCCGTTGGAACCAGGCACGACAAGTCGATCCCCGTTTGCGAGGTAATCCGTGGTTTATAGTTCCCTAAACGTTCCAAATACAATCCATCCCGTTCGGTGATGGATACCAGAACGTCGTAGACATTCAGATAGCTGAGTCCAAACTTCTTGATTCGTTTAGCCAAAAGGTTTAAGTAAATCCTTTGAATCCCGGGGGTCAAACGTTTGGTACGATCCCAAATTTCATGTTCAATATTGTGAGCACGATAAGCAACCAAGGCTTTACTATGTTGACGGATCAGCGGAATATACGGACACAGATAAAGCCCTTCCAGCTGAATGACATCAAACTCTTCTTCTTCCAACAATTTGATTAATGCCTGGCTGTAGTCTTCACTTATAAACCGGGTTGCATTATAGGGCAAATCAGAAAACAGCAAGTTCCCCAGCGCTCCCCAAAAAGAAACTTTTGCAGGAACGTCAACCAGCTTAAATCGGATTTGCGCAGCTAAATGTTCAGGTATTTCCTCTAATGTAGTTGCATGTTTTTCGGTATTCATCGCCAAAATAGTAACCTCGTTACCCAACAAGAATAAGCCTTTGGATAAGGTTAATGTGGCAATCGCCCCTCCATCAGTCGGAGGCCAGGGAGTTTTATTGGTTAGTTGTAGAATTCGCATGATCGGAATTTACTGAATCATTCTTTTTCCGAAGAATAAAACGAAGGAATTTCTTGATTTTATACTGATAGGTCTCCACATTCAACAAACCGGAATCGGTTGCTGCTTTATAAGTCAGGAAAAAGCCTAAGGGGAAGAAAATAAAGGTCGACAACCACATTCCCTCAAACATCGTCCACACATCCTCGCGTGCTGCTTTTTCACCCGATATGGCCACCATGTAATACAAGATGAACATCAAAATAGACACAACCGTTGGCATACCAAGACCACCTTTCCGGATAATAGCACCAAGTGGTGCCCCGATAAAGAAGAAGATCAAACAAGCAACCGACCAAGTAAACTTGCGATGTTTCTCCATGGAGTATTTATTCAGGTTTTTCTTGATATTATAAAGCTCGAAAACGTTTTGATCGATCGTCTGTTTATTCATCCGCGCCTGGCTCAAAGCCGTCTGATAAACTTCACCATGCTGCATCGGATCCATATTGACCATCAGGGAATCAAAATTCAGAGCCTTGGTGCCTTCCATCCTTTGATGAGTTTTCAAGGAATCAACAAGATTCGTCTGGTTTACAATCGAGCGATTCAAGGTCGGGTTGTAACGCATATTAATCGCAAATCGCCTCACCCTGTAGTTATAATCCGTGTAAAGTGAATCTTCAAAATGCTCCAGCTGCTTTAATGTCAGCATGCGATACATGTTCCGCAAATTATCTTCGTCGGTTCGTTTAAAATCGAAGCCTTTCAACGGAACAGTGACCACTTGCTTTTCGAAATGTGTTCTTCTGAACGTATAACGCTTATCTCGTCGACTTTGTCTCGGGTTTTCATCAATTGCTGTTTCGCCCGCAAACATGGTCATAATCATGAACTTCTTATCTTCCGAAATTTTCATATAGCCGGAATCGGCAACCGTAACCGAAATATTTCCCTGATTTTCGGTATGGTCGTAAATCAAAATTCCGTAAAGCATATTGTCCTTCTTACTCTTCCGGTCAACCTTGATACTATATCCATCAATATCGTTGGTAAATACACCTTCGGAAATCACCATCTCCGGCTTCTGCTTTTTGATGCTCGCCATTAAGGCCCCGAATTTCAGGTTGGTCTGCGGAAGAATATTATTGGAAAAATAGAATGCAAAAAGAGCCAAGCCAATAGCAACAAAAACCAGGGGTTTCATAATCCGGAACAGGGAAATGCCGGAAGCTTTCATGGCTACCAACTCGTAATTCTCGCCCAAACTACCAAATGTCATGATAGACGCCAGCAAGGTGGCTAAAGGAAAAGCCATGGGAACCAAGCCCATTGATGCATATAAAAGAAGTTCGGCTACAATATTCCATTCCAGGCCCTTACCAACCATATCATCAATGTATTTCCATAAAAACTGCATCAGCAGAATGAAAACACAGATAAAGAAGGTCATAAAAAAAGGCCCCAGAAAGCTTTTCAGTATATATTGATGTAATCGTTTCATTTTAGTGATTTGGGAAACGATACAAAGCTAAGTTATTTTGGAAAAAATTAAAGTTAATCGAGGTTAACAACCAAGAATCCGTCGCAAATCGGTTACCTGTGAGTTCCACAACTCGGTAACTTCATCAACTTCATCCTCTTCTGCAAAATCAGTAATCAACAAAGTAACATCTCCGGTAAGTTCATCTTTGGTAATCAAAAATTCGAAATAAGTTTCCTCCTCATCGTCATCTTCCCATTTAAAGCGAACAACACGACTATCCTTATTTTGGATCATTTCTGCTATTTGCTCTGATCCTTCCCATATAAAAGTATAAATCTTCCCTTTGACGTGAACATCGTCGGCAAACCACTCGCTTAGGCCCGAAGCCGTACTAAAACGGTTGTATAATACGCTGGGGGAACACTTGATTGGAAACTCCAGTTGAATTTTTGATTTTGTGGTCATAGTTGAAATGTTTGTTGCAATATAGTTATTATCGGTCAATTAGCCAATCGGAATAAAAATGGCAAAATATTTTTTAAAAAAACGCTTGCATATCGTAAAAATTAAATGCTATATTTGCACCGCAATTTTGAACAACACACACGATCAAAAGCGCAACAGTTCTACATAAAATGGCGAGGTAGCTCAGCTGGTTAGAGCGCATGATTCATAATCATGAGGTCGGCGGATCATGCCCGCCTCTCGCTAC
>NZ_JBZQJF010000204.1:0-2859 GCF_059905295.1 Mangrovibacterium sp. | reverse complement strand
TCTCAGTACTGACACAAAGGCGGCAATCGGGACCCTATGGTATAGCAGGTGGAGAGGACGGAGAACCTGGCCGTCAATATATTTTGACAGCCGCAGGAAAGATCATACCTGTAAATTCAATTCAAAATATCGATTTGGAGGAAGGAGATCAATTTGTAATTGAAACTCCGGGTGGTGGTGGCTACGGAAAAGGATAAGCTTGTAATCAGAAGTATATCCACCCGCTTTGTAAACAATTATGTACCTCCAAACGCTTTAATGAAGTTACTCATTCGATTTGAAGTTTAATTTAAAAACTCGATATTATGAAGTCAAACATGGGAACTGCCGACCGCCTGATCCGTGTGATCATCGCCGCACTTATTGCATTTCTGTACCTCAATGGCACATTAACAGGAACGCTGGGAATAGTCTTAATGATCTTCGCTGTCATCTTTGTATTGACCAGCCTTGTGAAGTTTTGTCCGCTCTACCTTCCGCTTGGGATCAATACGTCTAAAAAGAAAAAGTGAATGTTTCCTAAAATAGAAGGTCCGACTTCACCAAGCCGGACCTTCTATTTTATAAATCGTATTTAAATTCAAAGTCTACTCTTAATCAGTTGTTTTAGTGGCTGATTCCTCAACCGGTGCTTCTTCCTTTACTGGAATATTCTGAAGCGTTTCCACCAGGAAATCCCAGAATTTCGCAACCGAAGGAACATTTACCTTTTCATCAGGAGAGTGTGGAAAGCGAATGGTCGGACCAAAAGAAATCATATCCCATTTGGGGTAAGTACCCCCAAGAATACCGCATTCAAGTCCGGCGTGTATGGCTTTAATTTCGGGAACAACACCATACTTGGCTTCATAAATTCCCTGCATCGTTTTCAAAATCGGTGAATCCATATTGGGGTTCCAGCCCGGGTAAGCACCGCTGAATTTCACCTTTGCACCAGCCATACTGAACAATGCTTTAACACGTTGTCCCAGATTTGCTTTCACCGAGTCAACGGAACTACGCATCAGGAAATACAGGCTAATGGTTTTCTTCTTTTTGTCCGACTTCACAACAGCCATATTACTTGATGTTTCAACCAGCCCCGGCATATTATCCGACATCCGGATTACACCGTTGGGGCAGGCCAACACCGATTTGGTCAGGCGTAGCTGTGTTTTCTTATCGATCATCTTCTCGATAATATTTTCGGGAACCAGTTCTATTTTAATGTCCGGATCGGTCAGTTCATATTCCTGGCGGATTGTTTTCTCAAGTACAGCAACCAACTTGCACATCTTGTCCCATTTTTTCTTTTTAACGGCAACAAGACCAAAGGCTTCACGAGGGATCGCATTCCGAAGGCTTCCGCCGTCTATACTCACCAGGCGTGCTTCATACTTGTCACACATCCTATTCAAAACCCGGAAAAACAACTTATTAGCATTCGCACGTTGCAGGATGATATCCATCCCTGAGTGACCGCCTTTTAAACCAGTTACACTCAAGCGGCCACCAATGTAACTCTTCGGCATTTCCTTTTTCTTATACTCAAAGGTAACCGATACATCTTCTCCACCGGCACAACCAACATACAGCTCGCCCTCATCTTCGGAGTCCATATTCAATAAAATTTCACCATCTAAAGCTCCTGCTTCCAGTCCTTCGGCACCATCCATACCGGTTTCTTCGGTTGCCGTAAACAAGGCCTCAACAGGACCGTGTTCCAACGAGTCGGAGGCCAATACGGCCATAGCTGCAGCAGCACCAATACCGTTATCGGCGCCAAGAGTTGTACCATTGGCTTTCACCCAATCGCCATCAATCAAGGTTTCAATCGGGTCGTTTTCAAAATCATGCTCTTTATCCGAATTTTTCTGAGGCACCATATCCAGGTGTGCCTGCAGAATCACCCCTTTACGATCTTCAAACCCCGGGGTGGCGTCTTTACGAATAATGATATTCCCGCTTTGGTCTTTAATCGTTTGCAAGCCCAGCGCCACTCCAAAATTGTAAACAAATTCCTGAACCTTTTCTTCATGGTTTGATGGACGCGGGATCTGCGTCAATGCATGAAAATTTTCCCAAAGCACTTGCGGCTCCAGTTTACTAATTTCATTACTCATGCTCTTGTATTTTTAATGTTGTAATGTGTTTATTGAACGACAAGCCTGACGCTTGTTCTGCCTCTTAAACATCCGACAATTCGTCGGGTTCATTTTATTTTACGCCTACACTTTTGATTGCTCCGCTGGTTGGGTGGAAAGTCACCGTATGGTTACCATCCAACAATTCGTCGGGAACCGGGAGTACTGTTCCGAACTGAGCGATATCCAGACGGGCAATCGCCATCAGGCTAACACCGTTCATTAATCGTAAGTCGGCCTTACCCGGCATGCGATAATATACATGGCTGAGAGTAGTCGTTGCAGCCGAATTTTGCTTGGCTTGAGCAGCAGCCAAATCGTCCACTTTTTTCAATTCAAGCTGAACAGGCTTTCCACTTAAATCGGTTTTCGGCAACACGCCTTTGGTATCAGAAAAACGGAAAACCACATCACCCGACACGGAATTATCGCCGGGAATATAGTCGAAGGTATATTCGAATGTGCTCTTGTAGGTTTTACCAATGAAAAGGGCCACATAATCGGCTTCAAGTTTATTGAGTTCTTTCACCATTACCGAGTAGGCTTTACCATCGGGCAACTGCTCGTCGTAAGCATTAGCCAGTGACTTAAAGCGACGTTTGCGCAATTTTGTAATGGTATGGGCTGCTTCCTGAGCTTTTTCCTGCAGCGTTTTTGCAATCAAAATATTAGCCGAAGCCGAATCGGGCTTTTCAAAGAATGGATTCAGTGACAAATCTGTAAACGGATACTCCGG
>NZ_JBZQJF010000203.1:0-4773 GCF_059905295.1 Mangrovibacterium sp. | reverse complement strand
GCAATTACGCCTCCCTTTATTCATAAATAAACATGGGTTAAACAGATCGTAAATTTTTGTGCTTTTTTGTGTTAAAAAACCAATTTTTTTCGGATCTTAAATGATGTTTATAATTGAGTTATCTTTTTGATGTTTAAGGATTTTGTTTGTTTGTTGGGGGCTCAAATATCAAAAGATTCTTAAATCTTCTAAATGAGATCCAACTTTTCAATTTTTCGATTGTTCATTGTTCCTGTTGTTGCATAAGTATGGATCATAGAATGGCCAACAAGAAGAGGTTCGGTCATTTGAATATTACAGCAACTTCAACTAAACAAACGATTTCATTTCCGGAGTTTAAAAAGGCGGAAAAGCTTGTGATTCCGGGACAAAAATTTGGCCGTTGTTTGTTTGACGATTGGTCAAACGGAAGAAGATATGAATATTTGATTTTGATAATGAATATGAGCTCATCGATTAAAAAGAAGGGGATTAAGTTTTTGAAAGGAATGGCGCTATTCCTGATGACGGTCTTTCTTGCAAGTTGCAAAGATTTGATTATTCTTGATCCCAAAGGCCCGGTTGGAGATCACGAGGCCAGTTTGATTAAGATCGCATTTTTACTGATGCTGATTGTTGTTTTACCTGTTTTTGTTATGGTTGTGTGGTTCTCGATTCGCTATCGGGCAACCAATGAAAAAGCAACCTACAAACCGAAATGGACACACTCAAACACGATTGAATTTGTTGTTTGGGGAATTCCAATCCTGATTATTGCAATCTTAGGTTATATCACCTGGGTGAGTACCCACGAGTTGAATCCGTATAAACCATTGGAATCGGATAACAAAGCCCTGAACGTTGATGTGATTTCAACCGACAGCGATTGGATCTTTGTTTACCCGGAATTGAATGTTGCCAGTGCAAACCAGCTGGTTTTCCCGGTGAATACCCCGCTGAATTTCCGTTTCACTTCCGGCTCTGTCATGACATCATTTTTCATTCCTGCCCTGGGAAGTCAAATGTATGTGATGAACGGTATGCAAACAAAGCTACACTTGATGGCTGATGAAGTGGGCGTTTTCCGTGGACAAAATATGGAATACAGTGGTAACGGTTATGCAGGGATGCACTTTAAAGCGATTTCAACTACCAAGGAAGGTTTTGAAAACTGGTTGAAAGACGTGAAAGGAAACAAAGATACCCTGACGGTTAATCGCTTCAGGAAAATCAACGCAATGTTTAATCAGAATCACCCGGTTACGAGCTTTTCGGCCGTTGAACCGAATCTGTTCCATACCATCTTGATGGAAAATATGCAATGGATGCACATGCCGGAGAAGAGTGAGATGGAGATGAAACATGGGGATGAACCATCTGAGCATATGCATATGCACGGACATGGAACAATGCAATAGTAACGCTGTAAAATTGGAGGAATAAATATATGTTTGGAAAGTTAAGTTTGTCGGATATACCGTTCCACGATCCCATAATTATGGGGGCCATTAGTAGCTCTACGATTATAGGTATTGCGCTACTGGGATTCGTAACTTACAAAAAGTGGTGGGGATATCTTTGGAAAGAATGGTTCACCACGGTCGATCACAAGAAAATAGGAATCATGTACATCATCCTGGCTTCAGTGATGTTGTTACGTGGTTTTGCCGATGCTGTGATGATGCGTGCTCAACAAGCCATTGCTGCCGGCGGTAACCCGGGGTATCTCACTTCACATCACTTCGACCAGGTTTTTGGTGCACACGGAACGATCATGATTATATTCGTTGCGATGCCCTTCGTCATCGGTTTGATGAACATCATCATTCCACTGCAGATTGGGGCACGCGATGTCGCTTTTCCGGTGATGAACTCGGTAAGTTTTTACCTGACCGTTGCCGGTGCCGGCCTGATGATGATCTCGCTGGGTGTTGGTGAGTTTGCCAATACTGGCTGGACCGGTTTAGCACCTCTTTTTGAAAAAGAATTTAACCCCGGTGTTGGGGTCGATTACTGGGTCTGGGCCTTTCAGTTATCCGGGATGGGAACCCTGCTTGGGGGGATCAACTTCGTGGTAACTATCCTAAAGATGCGTGCTCCGGGTATGGGCTTGATGAAGATGCCTTTGTTCACCTGGACGGCCTTAACTTCAAGTGTCCTGATCATTTTCTCGTTCCCGGTAATTACAGGCGCATTAACACTCTTGAGCCTTGACCGTTATCTTGGAATGCACTTCTTTACCAACGGCATGGGAGGAAACATGATGATGTGGAACAACCTGTTCTGGATGTGGGGGCACCCCGAAGTGTACATCGTTATCCTGCCGGCTTTCGGGATCTTCTCCGAAGTTGTGGCAACCTTCTCAAGCAAACGCCTTTTCGCCTATAAATCGTTGGTTTGGGCAACAGCAGTTATTATGATCTTGTCGTTTACTGTGTGGTTGCACCACTTCTTTACCATGGGTAATACGGTAAACGTGAATATATTCTTTGGTATCACAACCATGTTAATCGCGATCCCAACCGGGGTGAAAGTGTACGACTGGTTGTTTACCATGTATCGAGGACGAATTCGTTTTACCAGCCCGATGTACTGGACATTAGGTTTCCTGACTTCTTTTGTAATCGGCGGTATGACTGGTGTGCTGATGGCTATTCCGGGTGCCGACTATGTGGTACACAACTCCGTGTTCCTGGTGGCGCACTACCATAACATGTTGATCCCGGGTGCCCTGTTCGGCTATTTTGCCGGTTTCTCGTACTGGTTCCCGAAAATGTTCGGCTTCAAACTGGACGAAGTTTGGGGTAAGCGTGCTTTCTGGGCCTGGATGATCGGTTTCCTGGTAGCTTTTATGCCGCTATACGTGGTTGGTTTCATGGGAATGCCACGCCGTGCAGCCCATTATGAAGATCTGAGCTGGCAACCTTACATGATTACTGCTGCTGTTGGTACAGCAATCGTCGGTTTAGGTGTTGTTTTCCAGCTTATTCAGGTTGTGGTAAGTATCCGTAAACGCGAGGCCTTGCAAGATGCTACGGGCGATGCCTGGGAAGGGCGTACACTGGAGTGGGCAACGGCTTCACCTCCGCCTGAATACAACTTTGCTGTTGTGCCGGTAGTGGGCGATTTGGATGCCTTTTGGGAAATGAAGGAGAATGGAGAGGCCTGGAAGAAATACCCGGTTTATGCAGATATCCATATGCCGAAGAATCAACCTTACGGGGTCATTATTGGTGGGCTGGGTTTGGCCTTTGGTTTTGCCATGATTTGGTATATCTGGTGGTTGGCTATTGTCAGCTTGGTAGGCATTATTGCGACGATCATCATTTCCGGATCAAACGATGATGATGGTTACATCATTCCTGCTTCCGAGGTGAAACGGATCGAAGAATTACGTTTCGAGCGAATGGCAGAAGCTGAAAAAGAAACAGGCGAAGAAAAATCAATCAAAGAAGAAGTTTATGAGTACAGTGACAGAAATAACTAATACAGCCCATGCGCATGCGCATGATCACCATGACCAGTCGGAGATTAAGAACTTCGGTTTTTGGGTTTACCTGATGACCGACCTGATTTTGTTTTCGACCTTTTTCGCAACTTTTGCCGTTATCGGTAAGAACTATGCCGGAGGCCCTGGCGCAAAAGAACTGTTCGAGCTTCCCTTCCTGTTTATCGAAACCATGTTGCTGCTTGTAAGTAGTGTGACTTTCGGTTTCGGGATGATTGCCATCAGCCGTGGGAAAAAACAACAGATGTTTGCCTGGTTGATATTTACCGGTCTGTTGGGCGCGAGCTTCCTTGGAATGGAGCTTTTCGAGTTTAGTCATATGATTGGTGAAGGTGCGGGCCCCGATCGCAGCGGATTCCTTTCAGCCTTCTTTACCTTGGTTGGTTTCCACGGACTGCACGTTACTTTCGGTATTGTTTGGTTGATCGTCATGTTGATTCAAATCTCGAAGTTAGGCTTCACCACGGGTGTTAAATCCCGCTTGGCTCGCCTGAGCCTCTTTTGGCACTTCCTCGACATTGTTTGGGTAGGCGTATTCACCTTTGTGTACCTGTTCGGTATGGTGTAATCAATGGATAACGAATTTAAATTGAAAGACATGTCAAATCACTCACATAACGAGGCTGCCGAAGTCTCACACTCAAGCGTTAAGTCATACATTGTCGGTTTTGTACTGGCAGTTGTGTTTACCGTCATTTCGTTTTCGTTTGCAATGATGGAGCAAGTGCCTAAAAAAGTCGCTTTAATTGGTTTATCGATCGCAGCCTTACTGCAAATGCTGGTTCACCTGCGTTATTTTCTTCACCTCGATACCTCGGAGAAGCAGCGCTGGAACGTGGCATTCATTGCCTTTACAGCAGTGCTGGTCTTCATTTTTGTAGGTGGCACCATTTGGGTAATGATTACACTGAACTCGCGGATGATGTAAATATCGTGAAATAGTATAAGTAATGCTCAAAGAGCAATGTTGAGGGCTCACGGAAATAGCTATTCCGCTCCTTCGACATTGCTCTTTTTTATTTCAGAAAGCATTTTCCAGCTCCTATTTTTATCCGGTTGACCCACCCCGGCCTTCCTGTCGATGCTTCTCCGGGAGATAGGGATCCGATCTTTCCTTTGCTCACCTCAACGCTATAATTGCAATTCAAATGGGTTTGAAGAGAACCTGACAACTCTCGATAACCATAACAACGGGATGTTCAGGAATTCTCCATTCTCCTCCCTTCCTTTTGCATAAAGCCACAGGTCCTTTTGGGGCTTTTATAAGCAGTTGATAACTAAAATAT
>NZ_JBZQJF010000202.1:0-26590 GCF_059905295.1 Mangrovibacterium sp. | reverse complement strand
TAATTTTTTTAGCGTGGGGCATTCGTCAAATTGTATTGCAAATATTACAATAATATTAGCAATAAAAAGCCACAAGCAATTGATCTTTCGGCCAGTGCACAGCAATGTGGCTAAGCGCATCCCTACTATTTTGATCGAATTGCTAAGATCATTATCTCATAAACTGTTTTGAAATGCTGTGTGGTCTGAAGCAATTGAAACTTTGTGACGTATAAAATTACATAGCATTCTAACATGAAAAGAACTCTATCCTATATTTTAGTCTTTTGCACTCTACTTATTAATTTTTCATGTAGAAACACTCTGCTAATTACAAAAGATGAAATAGGGCAAAAGAAAACAGACAGAGAAGTTCTTATTTTAAAAGCAGCAAACAAAACCTACGAATTGGGTAATTATAAATTAGAATCCGAATATATAGAAGGAGATATTTATAAAAAGACTACCCATACTAGAACTACCAAAGGTGACTCAAATTTCATTGTAGTAATATTAGATTCTGATTACTCTATCATATCCGAAGAATTTCCAATTAAAGGCGTACAAATTCCCAATTCAGTAATTGATAAAATTGAATATAAAAAACTTAATGTCCCACTAACAATACTTACTGTTAGTGGAGTTTTAATCCCTATAATAGTTGTAATATCAAATAATAACTGGTCTTGGTCTTCACCGTTTAGATAATATGACATTGTTGGGTAAAGTTCGGGCAAATAAAAAATCCTAACCCTGATAATCAATGGGTTAGGATTTAAATTGTGCCCAGAACAGGACTCGAACCTGCACGTCCAAGCGGACACTAGTCCCTGAAACTAGCGCGTCTACCAATTCCGCCATCTGGGCAATAATTTATTTGCTTTTGTGCCGACGTTTCGACTGCAAACCTTCACTGGGTGTTCCCCTTAAAGGCGATGCAAATATAGAAAAATTTTGTTCGGTGATATCGCCACTATTAAAAAATATTACGGTTTTGTCTAATTTTTTGAGTTGCCTCATTTGACCGATAATTCTCAGCTATTCGTCGGAAAGAGCAAGGAGGCTGAAACAGAATTGATTCTCTTTGGTATCAGAAAAAGGAGGCTCAAAAATGGATCAAATGATAATAGCAAAAGAAGATATTTTGAATTGCTGGAATGCTTGCTCTTCCGATTATTCCAGTCAGCTGTACCGATACTGTCAACAGGAACAACAGGTGAATGAGAAGCAGTTTGAGAAATTAGTGAAAAGTATTCAGAAGAAAGCTAAGAAAGCCAATGGATCCTACCAGACCCTGCGGTTGCAAAAGGAGGCTTTGTTGCAGGATCTGGCTGATTTTTTTCGTCATGTTTTTGGGTACAACGATGATCAACTACAGCTAATAATTTCGGAACCGATGTTGAAAAGCTCCTGGAAGTTCCTTAAAGCGGCTCGTCTGTATGACCCGGAATTGAAGATTGAGGATGCCTTTCAAGCCATGCGAAATGTATGGATCATGAATGGACTACAATTGTTGATGGGCCGGGAGGTTGAACTGACGACTTCGGTTTTTGCCTATAGTATGTTGTATCCTTACACCGATAATTATTTGGATGACACGAATATTTCAAAATGGGATAAAATTGCTTTTGTCGATCGTTTTGCCAGTCGTCTTGGGGGGGGATTAGTTGAACCTCAGAATTGTCATGAGGAGCGGATTTATGCGATGGTGGAGTTGATCGAGGAGGAGTGGGACCGTGCTTTATTTCCGGAATTATACCAAAGTTTGCTTGATATTCATACGGCTCAGGCAAGTAGTGTTCAGTTGATAGCAGGATTGTCAGATTTGGATTTTGATGAGCGTTTAGCGATTTGTTTTGAAAAAGGAGGAACTTCTGTTGTTGCCGATGGCTTCTTGTTGTCGGGGAGAATACATGAAAACGAAAAGACCTTTTTATATAGTTATGGTGCATTTTTGCAGCTGATGGATGATTTTCAGGATTTGACAACCGATACCAGTGACGGAGTAATAACTGCTTTTGCTTTGGCAGCTAAAGACGGGAACCTCGATAACCTTTGGAATCAAGCATTGGCTCTTGGCAAAAAGGTGATTGAGCAGGCTGAGTTTATGCCTTCAGAACTGGTTCCGGTGTTTCAATCTTTGATGCAGAAAAGTGTTAACCTGTTTATGGCCGATTCTGTTCGAATAAATGAGGCTTTCTATTCAGAAATATTTGTCGTAGAAATGGCAAAGTGTCTGCCGCTTGGGGCAGAGTTTATTAAGAAGAAAACAGGTTTGTTTGACCTTATGCAGAACCCGATGTTTGAAAAAATTCTTCAGCAAGCCATCTCGATGACCGGTGATGATGAGTTTCGGTTTTTGCATAAAAAAAGCCTGTTGAGGCAACAGGCTTAAGACTGACCGATCGGGATCAGTTATTTCATTAAATTCATTTTTAAAAAGTTGGTCATTTTGTTGTAAAGGTGTATTCGGGTGTTTCCGCCATGAATACTGTGGTTTCGGTTGGTATAAATCGCCATGTCGAATGGAATACCAGCTTGCACTAAAGCTTCTGAAAATTCCATACTGTTCTGAACATGAACATTATCGTCGGCAGAACCATGAATCAGTAGCAGATGTCCCTTAATTTTATCGGGATGTGAAAGCGGTGAATTATCGTCGTAGCCATCCGGGTTTTCACGAGGTGTACGCATAAAACGTTCGGTATAAACGGTATCGTAAAAGCGCCAGTTTGTTACCGGAGCTACTGCAATGCCCGCCTTGAAAATATCGCCACCTTTTTCGAGGCTGAGCAGCGTCATAAATCCGCCATAGCTCCATCCCCAAATTGCCATATTATCTTTGTCGACATATGGAAGGCTTCCCAGGTATTTTGCTGCTTCAACCTGGTCGTCCGATTCATATTTGCCTAATTGTTGGTAGGTGCATTTGCGGAATTCCTCGCCACGCGCACCTGTTCCACGCGGATCAACACAGGCTACCACAAAACCTTCCTGAGCCAGGTAGTTGTACCAGTCTATGCTGAATTCATCCAAAACCTCTTGTGAATTAGGACCGCTATATTGGGTCATCACAACCGGGTATTTTTTTGTTGGATCGAAGTTCAACGGTTTTATCATCCAGCCATTCAACTCATCGCCTTTCGATGTTTTGAACTTAAAAAATGCTCGCTGGCTGATGTCATAGTTTGCGATTTTATTTTGAAGTGCTTTGTTATCTTCCAGCACACGAATCAGCTTGCCATCATTGCTGTGCAAGGTAGTCTGTGTGGGAGTTGTAAGGTTGGTGAAGGTGTTTATATAGTATTGAAAACCACTGCTGAATTCAGCATCGTTTGTACCAGCTTTAGAACTAAGTTTTCCTTGCTTTTTGCCGTCCAGACTTACGTAGTAAACCTCGCGTTGCATAGGGGATTCCTTAGCTGCCTGGTAATAAAAAATCTTTTTCTTCGGATCAAATCCGTAAAATTTAGTGACATCAAAATCGCCCGTGGTTAACTGGCGAACCTCATATCCCTGGCGATTATACAAATAAAGCTGTGAAAAGCCTGACTGTTCGCTGTTGATGACAAGGTAATCATTGTCCGGGAGAATGGTGAAATCATCCAAAAACTCTTCAGCTACGTAGCGCTTGTTTTTTTCACTGTAAAAAGGACGGCTGTCGCCTGTAAATGGGTTGACTAACAGAACATCCAGCTGGTTCTGTCTCCGATTCAGTCGCATGACTGCCAGGTCAGCTGCATCGGCCATCCACTTAATGCGCGGTATGTATTGGTCAGTTTCCGTCCCCACATCGGCTTTAAGGGTTGTTTTCGATTTTATGTCGTAAACATGTACACTTACGATTGAATTCTTTTCTCCGGCTTTTGGGTATTTATAGGTGTATTCTCCGGGGTAGAGTGCATTTTGCTCCAAGCTGGGTGCCATCCCTTTATACATGGTCATCGAGTACTCGGGAACTTCGGTCTCATCAAAACGAATGAAGGCTAAAAACTTGGAATCAGGAGACCATGCAAATGCTTTGTTGAAGCTGAATTCCTCCTCATAAACCCAATCGGGAGCTCCGTTAATGATTTCGTTTGCTTTCCCATCGGTTGTTACCTGGCTTTCGGTACCAAATTTCAGACTTTTTACAAAAAGGTTGTTGTCTCTAACAAAGGCAACGCGTTCACCATCAGGCGAAAAAGTTGCCAGTTGTTGTTTCCCCTTTTCCGAGAGCGGTTTAAGCTCTTTGGTTACCGAGTTCCAGATATAATATTGTGCGGTGAACGATCTTCTGTAAATTGGTTGGCGGTTTGTAGTCAGAAGAATTTTCGTTTCATCATCACTGAATTCGTAAGCCGAGAAATATTGGATAGGCGCATTTTCGACTGTTGAAAGGTCGAAAATGACCGCTACTTTCTCTCCTGTTTTATAGCTGTATTTTACAATTTTACTTCCATTTTCGAGTGTCGAATAATGCAAGCCGTCTTTCATCGAATACAGCCCATTAACCTCTTTGGGGAGGAAGGTCCCGTATTGTTGAACGTCTTCAATGGTTATTTTTTGCTGACTAAATACAGAAGTGCCCAATCCCAGAATCAGGGCTAAGAGAAATAAAAACTTGTACATGCTAAACTATTTTAGGAATCCTTAAAACAGGGAAAATTTTTGCAATTAAAAAAGAATAAAGGTTGCGAAATAATGCTTTTGCGTTTAAAATATCGCATCGATGTTACTCGTTTATTAAAAAAGATAGACAACGCTTTTCAGTTTAACAGAATTTTGTATTATTGATCCAGAAATCAATCTCAATGAAAACGATGAAGAAAATTTTGTTGGCAGCGATCCTGCTGGTTGGCGGATTGCGCCTGTCTTTTGCACAGTCGGACGTGGCTGATTTGCTGCGCTTTGGAACGCATGATGCAAATTTGTTGATTAAGTCTTACATCGCACCTTATGCAAAAGGACTCGGTGTGGGAATGAATAACTCCTGGTATTTTACTGCCGAAACACATAAGCTATGGGGCTTTGATTTGGCGTTTTCTGTTAGTGCTTTTCAAGTGCCCGGAGAAGACAAAACTTTTGATGTGAATAAGTTGGGCTTGAAATATTTGTATGCTCAGGACGGAAATAGTATGGCCTCAACGGCTGCGGGTAGCGGAAGTGGAGTAACCTTGTATTATGATGTTAAGGATCCGAATACGGGAAATGTAATTGGAACGGTGCCCTATTTTTCTACTCCGGGAGGTAGCGAATTTGATTTGGTTCCGGTACCAATTATTCAAGCCAGCTTTGGTTTGTTGCCTCATACCGACATTATTGGACGTTATATTCCGAAGGTAAAGTTTGATCTTGACAATGAAAAAGCAGATGTTGGTTTGTGGGGTATTGGCTTGAAACACAACATTCGCAAATCATTGCCTTTCATCAAACATTTACCGATTGATATTTCCTTGTTTGCTTCCTATTCTCAAATCGATGGTGAGTCTACAATTCATTTCGATTACGAAGATTATGGCTTTTCAAATCCGGTAGGCTATACGCCGGATGAAAATCAAAAAGGAAATCTTGTTTCGAAGAACTTCAAATATGGACTCATTGTATCGAAGAAACTTTCAGTAATTACCTTTTTTGCATCGGTTACGGGGAACAGCAGTAAAACATCCTTCGACATTTTGGGACGATTTCCGATGCCTGATCCGGAACTGCTGGATATAAATTCCGGAAGTATTAATGATTTATTAGCAAGTGCCATGACTGATGTGAAAGACCCTATTAGCCTGAAATATAAGGATACATATATTGGTGTTGATGCCGGGTTTCGCTTAAAACTGCTTTTCTTTAGCTTGTTTGGCTCGGTTGCTAAGTCTGAATATGTTACTTATAATGGCGGTATTAGTTTTGGCTTTCGTTAATAGAATGCTCGTCTAAAAAGATAGGAAAAGGCGCTATTGATGGTGCCTTTTTTGTTGACCTGGAAATAATTGGGTTCTATTCAATAATAGATCAATACTTTTTTAGTGTCCCCGTTAAATTTTGAAATGTACCTTTTTGTTTGCGATCAAATTTCAAGCCTGCTGGCTGTTCATATCATGTCAACGGCTTTTATCGGGCATAAATTCAGAAGAAATCATTTCAAACACACTAGAATGATTATCTTTGCAGGCTGAAAAGCCGACTCGGCTCAAGGTTGAATGGTCTGTTAGATCAGTTTCCCTTCCGACGGCATTTCTGCAATTAATAAAGAGGTTATTACCTGATATACGAAAATTGACAGATGATAAAGATTACATTACCTGACAACAGTGTCCGCGAATATGAAAGCGGTGTTACCGGCCTTGAAATTGCCAGTTCGATTAGCAGTCGTTTGGCAAAAGATGTACTGGCCGTTTCAGTAAATGGTGAAGTTTGGGATTTGAACCGTCCCATTAATCAGGATTCAGCTATCAAATTGTACACGTGGGACGATCGCCAAGGAAAAGAAACTTTCTGGCACTCGTCGGCTCACTTGATGGCTGAAGCAATTGAATTCTTTTATCCGGGTACGAAATTCGGAATCGGACCAACTGTCGATACAGGATTCTATTATGATATTGATCTTCCGGAGGGTAAGCAATTAACCGAAAAGGATTTAGTTCAAATCGAAAAGAAAATGATTGAACTGGCTCGTCTGAAAAACAACATTGTTCGCAGCAGCATCAGTAAGGATGAAGCCATGAAGATGTTTACAGAGAAGCACGATGAGTTGAAGCAGGAACTGATTAGTGAGTTGGAAGATGGTACAATCACGCTCTATAACCAAGGTGGTTTTACTGATTTGTGTCGTGGACCTCACTTGCCAAATACATCCTACATTAAAGCCGTGAAATTAACGGCAATTGCAGGTGCATACTGGCGTGGCGATGAAAAAAATAAAATGTTGACCCGTGTTTACGGGGTGACATTCCCCAAACAAAAGATGTTGGATGAATACCTGATTTTGCTGGAAGAAGCGAAAAAACGCGACCACCGCAAAATTGGTAAGGAAATGGAATTGTTCACCTTTTCACAAAAAGTGGGACAGGGGCTGCCATTGTGGTTGCCAAAAGGTACACAGCTACGATTGCAGTTGGAAGATTTCCTGAAAAAGGTGCAAAAGAAATTTGGCTACCAGCAGGTAATGACTCCGCATATTGGGGATGTGGCTTTGTATAAAACATCCGGTCACTTCCAAAAATATGGAGCAGATTCATTCCAAACGATCAAAACTCCGGCTGAAGGTGAAGAGTACATGTTGAAACCAATGAACTGTCCGCACCACTGTGAGATTTATGCCAGCAAACCACATTCATATAAGGATCTGCCGATTCGATATGCTGAATTTGGAACTGTTTATCGTTACGAGCAAAGTGGTGAGTTGCATGGTTTAACTCGTGTGCGTGGCTTTACCCAGGATGATGCACACTTGTACTGTCGTCCTGATCAGTTGAAAGATGAGTTCAAGAAAGTGATCGATATTGTATTCATCATTTTCAATAGTTTAGGATTGGATAATTATACGGCTCAAATTTCATTACGCGACCCGAATAATCCGGATAAATACATCGGTTCCCCAGAGAACTGGGATAAAGCAGAGGCTGCAATCATTGAAGCTTGTGCCGAAAAAGGGTTGGAGACCGTTACCGAGTTGGGCGAAGCAGCTTTCTATGGTCCAAAATTGGACTTTATGGTTAAAGATGCGTTGGGACGTAGCTGGCAGCTTGGAACAATTCAAGTTGACTATAATCTTCCGGAACGTTTTGATTTGGAGTATATCGGTGCTGATGATAAGCGTCATCGCCCGATTATGATCCACCGTGCACCTTTCGGATCAATGGAACGATTTGTGGCAGTGTTAATTGAGCATACGGCGGGGAAATTCCCATTGTGGTTAACACCGGATCAGGTTGTGGTGCTTCCGATCAGCGAAAAATATAACGATTATGCTCAAAAAGTTTCAGATTATCTAAATAATTCCGATATTCGCAGCCTGATTGACGACCGGAATGAGAAAATCGGTCGTAAAATCCGGGATAATGAGTTGAAACGCATCCCATACCTGCTGATTGTCGGCGAAAAAGAAGCTGAAAACGGTAGTGTTTCTGTTCGCAAACAAGGCGAAGGAGACAAAGGAAGTATGACGATGGAAGAGTTTGCTCAGTTCCTGAATGAGGAAGTAAAAGAGCAATTATCAGCATTTTATAAATAAAAAAGAATAGGAGGTTTTTCTTATCGCAGTCAATAGGCCAAATCGCAGAGGTGGACGTGTTGATACAACACCTCAGCATCGATTAAATGAGAGAATTCGTGCCCATCAAGTACGGGTTGTGGGTGATAACGTTGAAAATCAAGGTGTCTTTTCCTTAAAAGAGGCATTGGCTTTGGCCAAAGAGATGGAATTGGACTTGGTTGAAATTTCACCTAATGCCGATCCGCCTGTATGTAAGATTATCGACTATCAAAAGTTTCTTTATCAACAGAAAAAGAAACAAAAAGAAATGAAGGCTAAAGCCGTGAAGGTGGTCGTGAAAGAAATTCGTTTCGGTCCGCAAACCGACGAGCACGACTTCCAATTCAAGTTACGGCATGCTGAAAAGTTTTTGAACGAAGGCGCTAAAGTAAAAGCCTATGTATTCTTTAAAGGGCGTTCAATCCTCTTTAAAGAGCAAGGTGAAATTTTGTTACTGAAATTTGCCCAGGCTTTGGAAGAATTGGGTAAAGTAGAGCAAATGCCTCGTTTAGAAGGAAAAAGAATGACCATGTTTATTTCACCTAAGAAGAAAAAGTAAGACGAATACGATTCGCAACTTTAAATTCTTTGAATATTTAAATTAGGACAAGATGCCAAAAATGAAGACCAATTCCGGTGCAAAAAAACGGTTTAAATTAACCGGTACCGGTAAATTGAAAAGAAAACATGCTTTCAAAAGTCACATTTTGACTAAGAAAACAACTAAGCAAAAACGTAATTTGACTCACGCTACTTTGGTTGACAAAGCAGATGAGAAAAACGTTAAGCTGTTGCTTTCAATGAAGTAATCTTTTCAATACAAGAAAAATTAGAGTTTTTAACAAAGTGAATTAGCCATTACAAGTGCCTGTTTCAG
Organism: Mangrovibacterium sp.; assembly: GCF_059905295.1. Classification (NCBI taxonomy): domain Bacteria; kingdom Pseudomonadati; phylum Bacteroidota; class Bacteroidia; order Marinilabiliales; family Prolixibacteraceae; genus Mangrovibacterium; species Mangrovibacterium sp. The sequence goes on along the minus strand of NZ_JBZQJF010000202.1, from coordinate 17,504 downwards.
GACGCTAACCGCTTAAAATTTAGAATTATGCCAAGATCAGTAAATCATGTAGCATCTCGGGCTCGCAGAAAAAAAATCCTCAAGCAAACCAAAGGTAATTGGGGTGCCCGCAGAAACGTGTGGACGGTAGCAAAAAATACTTACGAAAAAGGTTTACAATATGCTTACCGTGACCGCAAAGCCAAAAAACGTAACTTCCGTGCCCTTTGGATTCAGCGTATCAACGCTGCGGCTCGTATGGAAGGACTCAGCTATTCTCAGTTGATCGGTTTGTTGAAAAAAGCAAACATCGAGATCAACCGTAAAGTTTTAGCTGACTTAGCTGTGTATCAACCACAAGCTTTCAAAGCTATTGTTGATAAGGTGAAATAACAATCACTCGAAAAAGGTCGAAATAAACATAGAGCCCTGTTCCGAATTCGGAACAGGGCTTTCTTTTTACAGCCTGCTGAATGACCCAATTGAAATGACGGATTCAGCTTGCTCATTGACCATTGCCTTGCCAATTGTGACTTTGACTGAATACTGCGAAAATTCTGCTATCTTCGAAAGCATTTTCAAAATTGATCAATGACTTCAGAAATCATTCAACTTATAGCGGGCAAACTCAATCTTGCCTCGCACCAGGTAAAGAACACAATCGATTTGCTAAATGATGGTGCTACTGTTCCTTTTATTTCGCGTTACCGAAAAGAACGAACCGGTAGCATGGATGAAGTACAGGTGGGCGCTGTGAAAGATGAAAAAGCTAGGTTTGAGGAGTTGCTTAAGCGGAAAGAAACAATTCTGAATACTATTCAGGAACAAAATCAGCTGAGCGATGAATTACGTGGTCGTATTGAAAAATGCTGGGATAATACCGAGCTGGAAGATATTTACTTACCTTACAAACCGAAGCGTAAAACCAAAGCTAGTATCGCTCGCGAAAAGGGATTGGAGCCATTGGCGAAGATCATTATGAAGCAGCAAGAGCGTGATTTGGAGTATAGGGCACAGCCGTTTGTGAAAGGAGAAGTAACTTCTTCGGATGATGCTTTATCGGGAGCTCGCGATATTATTGCCGAATGGATCAATGAAAATGAGAAAGCGCGTAATATGGTTCGCAGGGCATTTGAGCTTGGAGCTGTAGTACGAAGTAAAGTTGTAAAAAATAAGGATGAGGAAGGTGCAAAATATCGCGACTATTTCGATTGGGAAGAGCCGCTGAAGCGTTGCCCGTCTCACCGTCTGCTGGCGATGCGTCGTGGAGAGAGTGAAGGTTTTCTGCGCCTGTCAATCGCGCCGGATGAAGCAAATATTCTGGAACGCTTGGATCGTTTTTTCATTCGTTCCAATAATGAGTGTGGAGAGCAGGTGGCATTAGCTTTGAAAGATAGCTACAAGCGACTATTGTCGGCTTCTATGGAGACTGAATTCTCTAACTTATCGAAAACGAAAGCCGATCAGGAGGCTATTCAGGTATTTGCTGAAAACCTTCGCCAGTTATTGCTGGCTGCACCGCTTGGTCAAAAGCGGGTTTTGGCTATCGACCCGGGTTATCGTACCGGATGTAAGGTGGTCTGTTTGGACGAACAAGGGAATTTACTGCATAACGAAACCATCTATCCGCATAAGCCACAGGAACAAGTCAAACAATCGGCACGAAAGCTGACTTCACTGGTAAGTGCTTACCAGATTGAGGCGGTTGCTATTGGCAATGGTACAGCCAGTCGCGAAACCGAGCATTTTGTGAAGAAGTTACGCTACGATCGCGATTTAAAAGTGTTTGTCGTTTCGGAAGATGGTGCTTCGGTTTATTCAGCATCCAAAGTTGCGCGCGACGAGTTTCCGCAGTACGATGTAACTGTTCGCGGGGCTATTTCTATCGGACGCCGCTTGATGGATCCCTTGGCTGAGTTGGTGAAAATCGACCCCAAATCGATTGGCGTAGGGCAGTACCAGCACGATGTGGATCAGAAGATGCTGAAGGAAAGTTTGGATACGGTGGTCGAACTGGCAGTGAATAAAGTTGGTGTGAATGTAAATACTGCATCCAAACACTTGCTGACTTATATTTCAGGTCTTGGACCTCAATTGGCTCAAAATATTGTTGATTTTAGAAAGGAAAATGGCGCTTTTGGTTCGCGCAAGGAATTGATGAAAGTTCCGCGAATGGGAGCAAAAGCTTTTGAACAGGCTGCTGGCTTTCTGCGTATTCCTGATGCTGAAAACCCGTTGGATAATTCGGCCGTTCACCCCGAATCGTACACTGTGGTCCAAAAAATAGCCAAGGATCTAAAATGCTCTGTTGCCGAGTTGGTTGCCAATAAAGAGCTTATTGAAGCTATAGATCTGAAAAATTATGTATCTGGCGCAATTGGTTTACCCACTCTGACTGACATCAAAAACGAGTTGAATAAACCGGGACGTGATCCGCGCAAAGGGATCAAAGTGTTTGAGTTTGCTGACGGAATTTTTAAAGTTGAAGATTTGCAGGTGGGTATGGTGCTTCCTGGAATTGTAACCAATATTACCAAATTTGGAGCATTTGTAGATGTTGGCGTAAAGCAGGATGGCTTAGTACATATTTCCATGTTGGCTGATCGTTTTATTAGCGATCCGAACGAAATTGTAAAGTTGCATCAACATGTAAAGGTGAAAGTACTTGAAGTGGATTTGGTGAGAAAAAGAATACAGCTAAGCCTGAAGGATGTTCCTCAGGATTAGCTGCAACAAAAAAATTGTGAAGATCTAACGCTCGGGCATAACCACCCACAGAATAATATATACCAGAATTCCTGGAAAACCGATACTTGCCAATGAGAGGATCACGTAAATTACGCGAACCAGAGTTGGATCCATGTCCAGATGTTCGGCAATGCCGGCCAAAACACCGGCAATCATTCTGTCGTTCGAGCGTGTTAGTCTTTTTTTATCTGTATTCATGATTAATCTTCGTCATCTTCATCTTCACCATAAAGGTTTTCCTGACTCTCAAATTCATCGTCAAGGAATGATTCAGCATCTTCCAGTAATGCTTTAATGACATCTTCTGATACAGGTGGTTCACTCAACCAATGTACCTTCTGGTTTGTCCAGAAATCTTCGATGTCACTCTCCACAATAAATTTTGGCTCTTCGGTGTGGACAACATAAATTGTGTCAGGACATTCCTGAGAATTGTCTGCTAATAAAAATTTAGGTAGCATAATGTAATTGTTTAATTATTACTAAAACAAAAATAGAGAAAAACCAATTCAAATACCGGTTCGTGTATGTTTTATTTTCATTCGAGTTTTTTATGAAAAAGGTTTTAGAAAAGCGGGAATAAGTTCATCATTTCAACTTTGCGTTACGTAACCCCGGTCTGTTATAAACTGAAGTTGGTTGAAGTCAACAGAATCTTGAAGTTTTTCCCTGAAAGGAATCCTATTTGACTGCGTTATTTGCGATGTTCCGGCAGTAAATATCTGGCGGTGGAGATGTGATAATTGGGTTCTAGATTCACACTTATTTCATTTTTCATGGGGATATGTCATCTTATTTCCAGCTTCGGTAAATAAAAGGTGAAATTTGAGTCGATAATTTGAGTTGGCAGAATCAAAATGCTATTTTAGTCCCTCACTTTTAAAATCTATGTATGTCGAAGCTGAATGATATTCTTGCCTTAATTGACGGATATATTGGAGGAAGTTCCTGGTTTGTTTATTTATTATTGGGAACCGGTTTGTTTTTTACCATTTACCTGAAGTTCCCGCAATTTCGCTATTTGAAATATGCTTTGCGTATTGTCCGCGGAAAATTTGACCGTGATGGCGATGCCGGTGATACTTCTCACTTTCAGGCTTTGACGACAGCCCTTTCAGGAACAGTAGGAACCGGTAATATTGCCGGTGTTGCTTTAGCCATTCACTTAGGAGGGCCTGCTGCTTTGTTTTGGATGTTGATGACTGCTCTCTTAGGGATGACAACCAAATTTGTGGAAGTAACGCTTTCGCATAAGTATCGAGAAAAGACTGATGACGGGACCATGGCCGGAGGGCCGATGTACTACATGAAAAACCGGCTTAACATGAAATGGTTGGCTGTCATTTTTGCGATTGCAACGGTTTTGTCATCTTTTGGTACAGGAAGTCTTCCGCAAATTAACTCCATATCGAATTCTCTGTTTGCAACATTTGGAATTAATAAGATCCTTACAGGAGCGGTGCTGGCTTTATTGCTAGCCTTTGTGATTATTGGTGGTATCAAGCGTATTGCGAAAGTAACATCCCGCTTAGTACCGTTAATGGCATTGATTTATTTTGTTGGAGCAATAGCTGTAATTTCGTATAACTACGAAAATATTATTCCTTCAATCATTTCTATTTTTAGCGATGTCTTTACCGGAACTGCTGCAACAGGTGGTTTCCTGGGGGCTGGTTTTGCATTCGCATTTAACCGTGGTGTGAACCGCGGTTTGTTCTCCAACGAGGCAGGACAAGGATCTGCACCAATTGCGCACGCCGCTGCCCGTGCACACGAGCCTGTCTCTGAAGGATTAGTTGCCTTGCTTGAACCATTCATCGATACCATTATTATCTGTACCCTGACCGGATTGGTTATTCTTTCCTCCGGTGTATGGAACCACAAATATGAAAATCAGTTCCAAACAACAGACCTCGTGGTTATGAATAGAGTTTATGATGAGGCTAATACGGCCGATCAGAAAGATCTGCACGATTTTCTTTTGGGAAGAACTGAATTGCCCGAATTTACAGGTGAATTGAATGTTGTCGATGGAAAAATAATGAACCCTTTGACTATTATTCATGCCCGTTCGGTAGCCGAAGATGTTGTCGTTATGGACGGTGAATCACCTTATACAGGAACTATTCAGGTAACAAATGGTGTGGTTCCGTTGACTATCAGTCAAACTTTCGAAGGGAAATCGCTGGTGCATAGTGCTCCGTTGACCACGATTGCTTTTACAAAAAGCTGGTTCGGTACCTTTGGACAATACATCGTTGCGATTGGTTTGTTATTGTTTGCATTTTCTACGGCCATTTCGTGGAGTTATTATGGCGACCGTGCGATGACTTTTATGTTTGGATCGAAAGCCGTAATTTATTTCCGCGTTGTTTATGTGATTGGATTTTTTCTGGCTTCATTTACTGATACGACAATTATTTGGACCCTGTCCGGAATTACGATAGCTTTGATGACCATTCCGAACTTGTTCGGTATTCTTTTGTTACGCAGGGAAATGAAGGCGGAAGTGAAAAGCTTTTGGGTGGAATATCAGGATCGTTTCCCTGATGAGAAAGTTCCCCGGGATTAATTAGATGCTTGTTTAATGTTAGACGAAGAAAATTTGAAGGGCTTAAGGTTGCTGATTGCTGATGACAGCCCGTTGAATCATCGGGTTGTAAGTCTTTCCTTACGGGGACAAATATCTCAGATTGATAGTGCGTATGATGGTTTGGAGGCTTTCGAAAAGTACAAAAAGAACCCTTATGATATTATCCTAATGGATTTGCAGATGCCGGTAATCAATGGTTGCGAGTCTGCAGCACTTATTCGCCTGTTCGAGATCGAGGAGAAACTGCCAACGAAGTGTCTCATTATAGCGATGACTGCCAGTGATTTTGACGATAATATTCAATCCTGTTTGGATAAAGGAATGGATACTTATATCGGTAAGCCATTTTTGGTGAGCAAATTTCTGAAGATTCTGAACGAACGATTTAAACCCTTGGCATAACCCTTAGTTCTTGCTATTTTTGCGCCTGCAAAAAAGAAGCAATGACGAAAATATATCCGGATAATTTTGAAGTAAAAATAGGTTTCGACCGAGTTCGCGAGTTGTTGAAGGGGATTTGTTTAAGTCCGCTTGGGCAGGAGCGTGTCGATGAAATTGAATTCATGACCAAACCAGGTAAACTTGGTTTTGAGCTGGCGCTCACCGACGAGTTTGCCAAATTGTTGCAGGATTCCGAGAACTTTCCAGCCAATTATTTTTACGATATGCGTTCAGCCCTGGCAAAAATAAGGACTGAAGGTCGTTTCATGGACGTGAATGAGTTATTTAACCTCAAGCGTTCTCTGGAAACGATTATGGCGATTGTTCGGTTTATCAAGCAGCAAAAAGAAGAGAATTATCCAACTTTAAAGAAGTTACTGGAGCAAGTGCAGGTATTTCCTTATGTGAAAGATCGAATTGATCGAATTTTGGATCAACATGGGAAAATACGCGATAATGCATCGCCCGAGTTGGCTCAAATCCGTCGCGATCTGTTTGCCAAACAAGGAAGTGTTTCCAAACGTCTGCATGCTATTTTGAAACAAGCTCAACGCGATGGTCTAATTGAAGACGATGCCAGCGTTTCAATTCGAGATGGTCGTCCTGTCATTCCGATTTCTTCGGCCTTAAAACGACGGATTAGCGGAATTGTCCACGATGAATCTTCTACAGGTAAAACCTCCTATGTTGAGCCGGCCGAGGTGGTCGAACTAAACAACGATATCCGCGAATTGGAATATGCTGAGAGGCGGGAGATTGTTCGGATTCTGGTTACGTTTGCCGATGATATTCGTCCGTATCTGGACGATCTGCTCGGGCAATATGACTTTTTAGGCACCATCGATTTTGTACGTGCAAAGGCTCGGTTGGCTAATCGCATGGAAGCAATAAAACCGAAAATCAATTGGGAGAGCCAGTTGGAATGGGTGAATGCAGTTCACCCGCTTTTGAAATTCAACCTGGAAAAGGAAAACCGAAAAGTTGTTCCACTCAATATAACACTTACTCAAAAAGATCACCTGCTACTTATTTCGGGACCAAATGCCGGAGGTAAATCGGTTTGCTTGAAAACGGTAGGGCTTCTGCAGTATATGCTTCAGTGTGGTTTGCTGATTCCTGTTCACGAAAGTAGTATGGCAGGTATATTCGACCAAATCTTTATCGATATTGGCGATGAACAATCCATTGAAAATGACTTGAGTACTTACAGTTCTCACCTGATGAACATGAAGTACTTTGTGAAAAACACAAACGAAAAAACCTTGGTGTTGATTGATGAGTTTGGAACCGGAACCGAGCCCATGCTTGGAGGTGCCATTGCTGAAGCAATCCTGAATCAACTAAATAAATCCGGCACATTTGGGGTAATTACAACACACTATACCAATTTGAAGCATTTTGCATCGGGTTCGGAAGGGATTATTAACGGGGCGATGATGTACGATGCACATCGCATGGAACCCTTGTTCCAATTGGAGATTGGCAAACCTGGTAGCTCGTTTGCTTTTGAAATTGCCCGAAAGATTGGCATGCCCGAGATTATTCTGCAGGAGGCAACCGATAAAATCGGGAAGGATCATATCGACTTTGATAAACACTTACGCGATATCTTGCGCGATAAACGTTATTGGGAGTCCAAAAGACAGCGGATCCGTCAGGTCGAAAAGACGCTGGATGATGTTTCGGGCCGCTATGAGGAAGATCTGAAAAAGCTGAATAACCAGCGAAAACAGATTTTGGAAGAGGCCAAAGTTGAAGCTGCAAAAATTGTAGCTGAGGCCAACAAAAAGGTGGAGAATACCATTCGTGAAATACGCGAGAGCCAAGCCGAGAAAGAAAAGACTAAAGCCATTCGTAAACAACTCGAAACCTTTAAAGAGGAAGTTGTTGAAACAAGTGCCGAACAGGATGAATGGATCACCCGGAAAATAGAAAAGCTCAAAAATAAGCAGAAGAAACGCAAAGAGAAAAAAGAGAAGACTGCCAATGAACAACCGGTGAAAATGATCCAACCGAAAGAAAAGAAAGAGCTGGAGGTTGGTGATAAAGTTCGTATTGAAGGGCAGGACACAGTTGGCGAAGTTCTGGAGTTGGGCGATAAAAATGTGATTGTTGCTTTTGGGCAGTTGCGTACTTCGGTTGGCCGGAATAAACTGCAGATTATCTCGAATAATGAAGCCAAACGGGAGCAAAAGGTCTATAACCAGACTAAAGCAAATGTCAATAAAAATCTGTCGGAAAAACGTCTCTCTTTTAAACCCGATATCGACATTCGCGGACAGCGAGCAGATGAAGCATTAGCTAATATTCAGGCCTTTATTGATGAGGCCATCATGTTGAACGTTCATGAACTTCGTATCTTGCATGGTAAAGGATCCGGCATACTGAAGGAAGTGATCCGTAATTTCCTGAAAGCTGATCCGGCTGTGAATTCTTTTCGGGATGAACATGTCCAATTTGGAGGAGCAGGAATAACGATTGTTGAATTAGGATAGATTACAACAATTTATCCCCCTAAAAAACGCTAAAAGTCAGGGACGTTTTACGTGCTGTTTTATAGATTTGTATGGCAATTCAAAAAATAAGATGGGAGTAGCAGAAAACATTTTAAAGTTGAAAAGCGAATTAGCTGAAGGTGTAACCTTGGTTGCTGTGTCGAAAACTAAACCAAACGAAGATATTGTCGCAGCCTATGAAGTTGGACAGCGTATTTTCGGAGAGAACAAGGTTCAGGAGTTGACGACAAAATACGGGGAACTACCCAAAGATATCGAGTGGCATTTTATCGGGCATTTGCAAACCAATAAGGTCAAATATATTGCACCTTTTGTAAGTCTGATTCACGGTATCGACTCGCTGAAATTACTGAACACAATTAACAAAGAAGCTGCAAAAAACAACCGAACCATTAATTGCTTACTGCAGTTTCATATTGCAGAGGAAGAAAGTAAGTTTGGTTTGAGTCTGGACGAGGCTAAAGAGATGTTAAGCTCAGCGGAATTTGTAGCGATGAAAAATATTCAGGTATGTGGAGTTATGGGCATGGCTACTTATACCGACGACGAAATGCAGGTGCGTAAAGAGTTCAGACAGCTTAAAAACATATTTAAACAGATTAAAGCTGAATTCTTTGGAGAGAAAGATTCTTTTTCTGAAATTTCCATGGGCATGTCGGGCGACTACCAACTGGCAATAGAAGAAGGTAGTACAATGGTTCGCGTAGGCAGCTTTATTTTCGGTCAGCGCTACTATCATTGATTGTTCCGGCGAGCTATTAAAATAGAAAATGGTAAAAAACCAATATCAATTAATTAACGAGTAAGTTATATGAAGAAGTTAGATACGACATATTTGGGTTTGAAACTGAAGAACCCGATTGTTGTGGCCAGTTCGGGCCTAACGAACAGTGTTGACAAAATTAAAGGATTAGAAGAAGCAGGTGCTGCAGCAGTGGTGTTGAAGTCGCTTTTCGAAGAGCAGATTAGTGGTGAAGTAAGCCATTTAATCTCTAAAGACCCGCAAAACAGCTATCCGGAAGCAGAAGATTACATTCGGAACTACACCCGTCAAAATACAGTTACTGCTCATTTAGAGCTGTTGAAGAAAGTAAAGAGTGAAGTTTCAATTCCTGTAATCGCCAGCATTAATGCGGTGTCGGCAAGTGAATGGACCAGTTTTGCCAAAGACTTTGAACAAGCCGGTGCAGATGCTTTGGAGTTGAATATTTTTTATGTGCCAACCGGCCGTAACGAAAAACCGGAAGAAATAGAACAGCTTTATATTGATATTTTGAGTAAAGTAAAGGCTGAAGTGGCAATCCCTGTTTCAGTTAAAATTGGTTTCTACTTTACAAACCTGATTTCGTTTGCTGAGAAACTAATGGCTAACGGAGCGGCTGCAGTAACCATGTTTAACCGTTTCTATGAGCCGGATATCGACATTGATAAGTTGGAGTTGACAGCCTCTGAAGTGTTTAGCTCTCCGGCCGATATTCGCCGTTCTTTGCGTTGGGTGGGATTGGCTAGTGCTGCTCTTCCAAAGTTGGAGATTGCTGCATCGACAGGTATCCACGATGGAGAAGCCGTTATCAAGCAATTGTTAGCAGGAGCCCGCGTTGTTCAGGTTTGCTCGGCCATCTATATTAATGGTGCTCAGGTAATCGACGGAATGGTGAGAGATGTGGAGAAGTTTATGAAAAAATGGAACTTCAGTACGGTTGATGATTTCCGTGGTCGTTTGTCGTATGCAAAGCTGCAAGACCCGAAGATGTATGAGCGTGCTCAGTTCATGAAATATTTTTCGAATAAAGCATAAACAAGATCACATAATATGAAAAGCCGGGTGTTATTGCTGACATTATTGATATTAACATCCGGCTTTTCTTATGCCCAATCGGAAGCAATCGAGATTGTGCCAGGTACGAGGAACTCAGTTACTTTTTGTAAAGATTCTGTCCGCTTTGAAGAAGGACTTGTTAGCCTGGTTGGTGATTCTGTTTACGATGGTCTAAAAGTTTCGATCGCTAATTTCAAAGCAGGAGCCGAACGTCTTGCTTGTTCGGATCACAGTTCTTCCATCAGCGTCAATTGGGCAACCAGCAATGGAACCTTGCAGCTAAGCGGAGCTGCTTCTGCCGCTGAATATGAAGCGGCCATCGCCAACATTATCTACATTAACCTCAATGCCATACCCGATACAGCCACGAGGCAAATTGCTGTTAGTTTGCTTGATGCTGATTTCTTACCTGAAACGGGGCACTTTTATCAATTTGTTCAGCAATGGGATATAAAATGGACAGAGGCCAAAGTGGCCGCCGAACAGAAGAATTATCGCGGTTTACAAGGCTATTTAGCAACGATAACCTCCAAGGTTGAGAATGATTTTATCTGGACAAAGATCAGTGGTGTTGGCTGGATTGGTGCTTCTGATGCCAATAAGTACAGTAAAGAAGGGGACTGGAAATGGGTAACCGGCCCCGAAGCAGGAACCTTGTTTTGGAGAGGAAATTATAACGGATCTGCTGTAAATGGCGAATATTCGTATTGGAGTAATAATGAGCCTAATAATTTCTATACAGATATTAATGGAGGAATTGGAGAGGACTATGCCCATATCACCCAAGATCCAACACAGCCGCTAAAGTCGTGGAATGATTTACGGGATGAGGGAGATGGGCCAAACTCTCAATATTACCGACCCAAAGGCTATGTGATTGAATATGGCGGAATGCCCGGAGACCCGGAGCTAAGTCTTTCTGCTTCATTCCAAATTAAAATTCGAAAACCGATTTTTAGTTCTGTCGTTGATCAAACGATTTGCAAGAATGACTCGGTTGAGTTAAACCATTTTTATGCGGGGAACTACAGCTGGACACCAGCAGAGGGATTAAGCAGTCCGGATTTGCCCAACCCAATGGCCTCGCCAACAGATACAACGGTCTACAAGGTCATTGCCGATTACGATGGTTGTGTTGATTCTGCCTTTTATACTGTCCGTGTTAAGCCGGTTCCTGTCTTCGACTTGGGGGAAGATCTGGATCTTTGTATGGGCGATTCAGTATGGTTGGATGCAACACCATTGAACAGCGAAGGAATGGAAGCTTATCGCTGGAACACCGGAGCCACCACTGAAAAAATTCAGGTTGGAGCCACCGATCGATATGCTGTATTAGTTACCAATCGTTTTCAATGCTCAGCGACTGACACAATTGAAGTGACGACTCACGCATATCCGAAAATTGTGATTGCGGATAAAGATTTGCTCACTTGCGATTCCCAGCAGGTGCAAATAGGCGGTTCGGTTGATAAAGGTTCAATTCGTTGGACAGCAGGGAATGATTTGAGCTTTGACGACGCAGCAATTTCAGACCCGACAGTCCAGTCGGCTGATACGGGATCATTTCAGGCTTATTTGCAGGTAACCGATAATTATGGATGTATGAGTCAGGATACGGTTCAACTTCACTTTTACGACACCCCAACTACCGAAATAAGTATTGATTCGACCACCTGTTCCGGTTATTCACTGGATGTCGCTTATACCGGCAATGCTTCTTCAAACGCCCTGTTCAGTTGGTACTTCCCGGATACGCTATATACCGAAGGAAGGAACTTGAATCAGTTAACGATTGCCTTGGGCTATCAACAAACCAATCAACGGCAGCTGGGACTTCAAATCAATGAGTCGGGTTGTCGTACAAAGTTGGATTGGACGCCTGTTCATGTAACACCAAACCTGACTATAACAGCTGATGTTACCGAGGGGTGTATGCCGCTCGAAACGAAGTTCCACGCTACGACAACAGAATCTATCAAGAGCTATAGCTGGAATTTTGGCGATGGAGGAGAAGAGCAATCTGCATTAGATAATATAACGCATAGCTATTCTACGGATGGTGTTTACGATGTTAGTCTGGCAGTTACTTCAGCAGAGGGCTGCGAGAATTCGGGAACGATGAAGGACTTTATCACTGTTTTTCCAATAAAATCTGTAGAAACAGATATTGATCCGAATCGTTGTTATCCGAACGAATTTGAAGTAAATTATACGGGAACCGGAACAGTGGCTGATACCTACCATTGGGATTTGTCGGAGCTGGACCCGGATGAAATTCTTACGAATCCGAACACAACAATAGGGCCTCTGGAAATTAGCTTGAAACATAAACCTGAAGTCGCAATTGGCCTTTGGGTTGAGTCGGATAAAGGCTGTCGGAGTGAGTTGAAAACCTTCAATATAAAGCGCAAGCCTTGGTTTGAAATAGCTGCTGATACTACGACCGGTTGTTCTCCTTTAACGGTCAATCTCTCCGCTATGCCGGTCGATCCGGTTGATCAATTGAACTACAGTTGGAACACCGGTTTGCAGGATGGTGTTACCGGTCAACAAATTGCGACGGAATATACCGATCAAGGTCGGCAATATGTAGTTTCGGCAATCGCTACATCAGCCTTGACAGGTTGTGCTGATACGATGCAGCTGGATCAGTTAATCGAAGTGTATACTGACCCGGTTGCTGATTTTGAGCCGGATCGTTCGGAACGTTTGATTTCGGATGCCTTATTCAAATTCAATAACAACAGTAGTGGTGCCGAAAGTTATGAGTGGGATTTTGGCGATGGATCTACCTCATCAGATACTGATCCGGAGTATCGCTACACCCAGGTTGGGTGGTTTCGGGTAAACCTTTTAGCTGAAAGTGAATTTGGATGTCTTGATACCACAAGCCGTAAAGTATTGATCGCTCCTGAAGATCTGTTTCCACCCAATGCCATCAACCCGAACAGTGCGAATCCTGAAAACCGGGTTTTCCTGCTTGCTGCCGATGCGGTTCAGGGGACAGGCTATGACATGCGGATCTACAACCGCTGGGGAGAGCAGGTTTTTGAGTCGACCGACAAAACTGTTGGTTGGGACGGTAAGATGGGAAATGGCAGTTTTGCGCCTGCGGGCGTTTATGTGTGGGTTCTGAATTTTACCGACGTAATGGACAAAGCTCATCAGCAAAAAGGAACCGTGACATTGGTATTTTAGCGTCTTCTACAAGGATGGAATGAGCAAAGATGCTCGTTTGCTTCTCTTTTCGCCTGTAAAAAAGATCAAGGATATTTCGTGAGCTCCGTAGGAGTAGTTACTTAGTTGCGATAGGCTGTGGTCGTAACTATAGCCCAGTTTGAATTTTGGACGCATAATACCGAACATCAGGATTAATGACTCGGGCTGAATACCTGATGTTTGCCGGTACCAGATGCCCCCGGCAAAGGATTTCTCCAACAAGTACATGCCCAGGTTCAGTTGGCTAAAGTTGGCTTGGCGTTGGTAAATTAGATTGGGCGATAAGGTAAAACGACGTGCTAGTAAGCCACGGTGCCAGCGGTAACTTTTGGCTCCGAGATGTACTGTAAATTTTAGGGGTAGTTTTCCCCTGTGGTCACCAATGAACATCGATTCATCAGGCTGACTTAAATGATCTACTGCAAGACCACCATAGAATGAGTCGAACTGTCCGACGAAGCCAACACTAAAATCGGGATAAAGTAAGCTGGCATTTTCGGGTATTTCTTCGCTTCCAATATAGCGTTCCCCGGTCAATTGGTTGATCATGTCGGGGAAGACTAAATTTTGATAGTCCAGATTTTTATAGGTGATGCCGGCACTAAGTCCCAGGTCGAAAAAGAAACGCGGATTAAGTTTTATGTGATGTGAATAGAGCAGGTTGAGGCTCATTTTCTCGACTATGCCATTTCGCTCGTGACTGTTGTGCGCCTGAAAGCCCAGGCCACCTCTCATCTTTTCGGAATAACGATCTACGGCTACCGAATAGCTGGCGTAAGTAGAACCTTGTTGTGGCCATTGATTACGGTAGTTTACCGAGATTCGTGTTTGGTCGGATGTGCCGGTAAACCCCGGATTTAAATAAAGTGGGTTGGCATAAAATTGTGAGTATTCAGCATCCTGAGCCTGCAGGGAATAAAAGGCACATAGCGAAATAAAAATCACAAAGATCTTTTTCACAACTATCAGTTCGTTTTTAGGTTTGTTCGTTCAAGTCGAGCCTAAAAATAACTGATATTTAATCAATTCCTAAATTTTGAGACTGATTTTGTTCCCTAATAAGTTTGTGGTTCAATACCTTGTTCCAATATCTGTAGAAATTCGATCACTTCCTCTAACATCTCCTTTTTATCCTCACTAACCGAAGGAAGGGCATTTTCAATCTTTTTGATTTCCTGCTCGCAGGTCGCCATCGCAATTTTACCGGTCATGTTGGTGATTACAGTGTGAGCTTCGAGGGCAACCATGAAATCGTGTTCAATCATCAGGTCAACAAACAAGGGAAGGTAATCGATGTAATCCATGCCATTCTCCCAACAGGCCGATACCAGGTATTGGAGCTCCTGAGCATAGCTTTTGTTTTGAATTGCTTCAATGATCGAGGGTATGGCGTCGCTTTGCTTCAGCTCGGACAACAAGCGAGCAATTCGTCGTTTAATTTCGTCGTTGTTCGTCGAATGAAGAAGCTCGAACAGAAAAGGAAGGTAGGCCGAGTTTCCTGATTCACTGAGTTGATCAAGTGTTTCGGAAACGATTTCCGCATTCCCTGATTGTAAGTTCTGAACTGTATTTTCATTAACCTTTTTCTGTTGTTCTGCTGTCATGGTTTTGTGTTTTTCGAGATTGCTGCAAAGTTAGAACATCAACTATAAACCTGAGATGGATTCTAAAATATTTTCACAGTTATTTTAGAATCCGGCTCAGTTTATATAAAATCAGTTTTTGTTGATTTGAATGTTTACTTTTGTACGAACTTTTTTGTTAGGTGTCACCATTAGGGATGCTTTTCAATGAAGATTACCCACTAAACATAGCTGGTGAATTTATGGAAAGGACAAAAGAACTGGGCGAAAAACATGTTGGGCGACTTATGCTTAAGTTTTTCATTCCCGCTTTTATCGGTGTTTTTGTAAATGCTTTATACAATATTGTCGACCGGATCTTTATTGGTCAGGGTGTTGGTGCGTTGGCGCTGAGCGGTGTTTCCGTTATTTTCCCGGTTATGTTGGTGATGATTGCTTTTGGCATGCTGATCGGTATTGGTGCCAGTGTGTTGGTGTCAATCAACATGGGGCGGAAAGATATGGATCGTGCCGAGAAAGTATTGGGCAACAGTTTCGCCTTAATGATTATTGCCTCTGTTTTAATTACGGCATTAGGCTTTGCGATTAAAGGGCCTATGTTGCGGATGTTTGGAGCAACGCCCGAAACGATGAGCTATGCCAACGACTATCTTAATATTATCCTGGTTGGTGTTATCTTTCAGATTGTCGGCTTCTCGCTGAATAATGTGATTCGTTCGGAGGGAAATGCCAAAATTGCGATGTACTCGATGTTGATTAGTGCCGGAACAAACACCATCCTGGATCCCATTTTTATTTTTTGGCTTGGCATGGGGGTAAAAGGTGCTGCTTATGCCACGGTAATTTCAATGATTGTGCTGGCCGTGTGGGTGCTGTTGCATTTTAACAGCAAGCGATCGGTTGTTAAAATCCGACCAAAGTATTTCCGGATGGAGGGTGAAATCATTAAAGAGATTTTGGTGATTGGTATGGCTCCGTTTTTTATGCAGATTGCCAACTCAGTCGTTCAGGGGCTGATAAATACCAAGCTGATTAGTTTTGGCGGCGATTTAGCGGTGGGGGCGATGGGTATTGTAAACTCGGTGGCAACTATGATCATCATGGCCATTGTTGCCATTAATATGGCATCCCAGCCAATTATCGGATTCAATTACGGCGCCAGGTCTTTCGATCGGGTTCGCGAGGCACTGCGATTATCCATTATATCGGCAACAGTCATTTCCGTTTTGTCGTTTATTGGCATTCAGCTTTTCCCCGATCTGATTGTGCGCTTTTTCAATTCCGAAGATTCGAACTTACTGGCTATTGGCCGGCAGGGATTACGTTTAGGCTTATTGGCACTACCATTGGTGGGCTATCAGGTTGTTGTCGGCAACTTTTTTCAATCCATCGGGAAAGCCAAAATTGCGACGGTGCTAACCTTATTACGGCAAGTCATCATCCTGATTCCGTTACTTTTTATTCTTCCCGACTTTTGGGAGCTCGACGGTATTTGGATCGCCATGCCAATCTCCGATTTTTGTTCCGCAGCAATTGTCCTTTACTTTATCCGGCGCGAATGGCTCAGGCTCTCTGTGCCTGTTGAGGGTTATTAACTGGTAAATTGCAACTCGCTCAGGCTATAATACAAACCATTGGTATCCTCTACTAATTGCTGGTGTGTTCCTTTTTGAATGATTTTCCCTTGTTCCAAAACCAAAATCTGGTCGGCCTGGCGAATGGTGGAAAGTCGGTGAGCAATAACAACCGATGTTCGTCCTCGCATCAGTCTTTCCAAGGCATCCTGCACCTGTCGTTCCGACTCAGAGTCTAAGGCTGAGGTGGCTTCATCCAAAATCAAAATCCGTGGGTTTTTCAGCATGGCACGAGCAATGGCAATGCGTTGGCGCTGCCCTCCCGATAGCTGGATGCCACGTTCACCCACAATGGTGTCGAGCCCGTTGGCCGTCGCTTCAATAAACTGCCAGGCATTGGCGTTGCGGGCAGCTTCAATAATTTCAGCCTCGCTTGCACCATGGTGTCCATAGGCAATATTTTCGCGAATGGTGCCGCCAAACAGGAAAACGTCCTGGGGAACAACGGCAATCTGCTGGCGCAACTCAGTGAGTGGTATGTTGCGAATATCTTTGCCGTCGAACAGAATTTGCCCGGCCGAAACTTCATAAAAATGCAACAGCAGGTTCACAATGGTCGACTTACCCGCACCGCTGGGGCCTACCAGTGCAATTTGCTGGTTGGCTTCAATGTTAACCGATATATTTTGAAGGACATCCGTTTCTTTGCGGTTGGGGTAGTGGAAGCTCACATCTTTGAATTCAATACGACCATTCAGCAGGTTTTCGGGAGCAATGGTTTTTTGTGCTTCCACCGACTCGATGGGCTCGTCCAGAATTTCAAGCAGATTCTCAGTGGCACCGATGGCCTTCTGCAAACGGGCATAAACATCGGCCAAGCCACCCATCATTCCGGCAATAAAAGCACTGTATAAGACGAACGAAAACAGCTGCCCCGGATCAATCTGTCCGCTCGAAATCAGGATGGTTCCTCTCCAGATTACGGCAACCATGGCCCCGAACATGCCTACAATCATGAAGGCTGAAAACCAC
>NZ_JBZQJF010000201.1:0-8064 GCF_059905295.1 Mangrovibacterium sp. | reverse complement strand
TCCGAAAAATCTTTGTGCTCGCCGTGTTTGTCGCTCTTGGGATAGGGGAGAACCAATAGATGGTACAGGAAGAAAGCGAGGAAAAGACCGGCAAAGATAAAGAATGTCATACTCCAGGCTGCAGGAATGCTGTCGCCCGAATTTTCGAGATAGCCGGCTAAGATGACCAAGGGCCCCTGGCCTGCAAGCATTGCCAGCCGGTAAAAGGTGTTGCGGATTCCCACAAAGAAAGCCTGGTTACCTTGCGAGAGCCCTAGCATGTAAAAGCCATCGGCGGCAATGTCGTGTGTTGCAGAGCTGAATGCCATCAGCCAGAAAAAGGCTAAACTGTATTGGAAGAAACTGCCAAAGGGAAGTGTAAATGCCACTCCGGCTAATGCGCCACCGATAATGAGTTGCATGCCGATGATCCAGAATCGTTTGGTACGAAGAATATCAACGAACGGGCTCCAAAAGGGTTTAATTACCCAAGGCAGGTAAAGCCAGCTGGTGTATAAGGCAATATCGGTGTTTGAGATATCCAGCCGTTTGTACATGATGACAGAAACGGTCATCACAAACACATAAGGAAGTCCTTCTGCAAAATACAGCGTTGGGATCCAGGTCCAAGGTGAATGGCTGGTAGATTTATTCATAATCAGAAGATCAGTTTGAGGCTTTAAATTAGTAAAAATACGGAGTTTTTTCAGCTTAATACAACTTCTTCAATTCGGCACCCCGGAAATAATGTTCAAGAATTTGTTGATAGTTATAACCATTTTCACCCATTACTGCTGCACCAATCTGGCATAAGCCAACACCGTGACCCCAGCCAGCTCCTGTCAGTACGAACTGTTGGGGAATACCATCCTGCACATCTTGATGATCAACCACAAAGGCGGAACTGTAAAGATGTGAATTTGAAAGAGCCCGTCGGATCTCCAGTTCTTTACCCAGTATTTTAGATTGTTTGCTTCCGGTGATCTTCAGTTTGATGATTCGTCCGGAATGACCACGGCTAACAGCTTCCATACGGATGATTTGTCCGAAATCAATTCCGGTGCGTTTTTTAATTAACACTGATAGTTGTTTTTGGGAATACGAAACTTTCCAACGGTAAAAGTCTTGTGTTTTTTGGTCGAAGTCGGGGAGGACCTGTTCCAACACCTTCCGGTCAGTTGTATTGCAAAAGGCTGCCGGAGAGCTGCGAATCCAGCTGTCAGCCTCATCTTCCTGCCGAAGGTCAACACAGGTGGTACATCCGTTTTCCGAATCAACAACTTTGCTCAAGTACGGCTGATAAACCGGTTCCCAGACATTTTCGAAGTTTTCGGAAATGCCGCCGCAGCATTTCGAAAAGCGGGCATCGCAAATTTCATTCTCCGCCAGGAGGAACTCCCCAACGGTTGCATCGATCGCAGCATTGGCTTTGTCGCTAATGATTTTGGTAATTCCCTGGTA
This sequence comes from Mangrovibacterium sp., assembly GCF_059905295.1. NCBI lineage: Bacteria > Pseudomonadati > Bacteroidota > Bacteroidia > Marinilabiliales > Prolixibacteraceae > Mangrovibacterium > Mangrovibacterium sp. Next base: position 6,624 of record NZ_JBZQJF010000201.1, on the reverse strand, counting down.
ACGCTGGCAATGATCATCGGCACATACATCAAACAGGCGATGGTCTTCACGATCGTACCAACGAATGCGTTCATCTTCGGTTTCGGTGCTGGTTTGATATGCCGTTTGACAGCTTTCGAGCTTTTTACTTTTCACGATTTGAGCCATGAGCCAGCTTCGTGAAATAACAGCATGGGCTTTTAGCAATTCGGGGGAGCTTGTGGCACTCATTTCGGAGGAAATGACCGAACGAAGGTATTCTTCAAGCGGAACCAGGTTGATGGCCCTGATTTTCCCGTCTTCAATAACCAATTTCAGACTTCCGCGGAATTCCTGATCTTGCTTCTGCTCCCAGTGAAAGTCAATACCAATGGTAACACCTTTCAACAGGAATGAAGCACTTTTGTCGCTTGTTACGAAAAGGAACTCTTTGCCCCGAATACTTGTTCCCCATTGATTGGACAACAAAATATCGCCACGATGAATGCTGGCTTTGTAATAAGGCCCTTGGCAGCCTGACGGTAGTTTATAGTTGCTTGTCAGTTCAAATAAGATTGTGGGCTCGGCCATAATGCCGACTTGAATTTCGGGTTGCGTTGTGAGTTCCATGTCTTTAGTTTGAAGCTTCAAAATCAGTTTTCAAATTCCAGCTTATCTAAGTTTGATATTCAGGAACAGATATCTGGGTCCCTGTTTTGAATCTTTTCTTTTAATTCGTTGAATTCCTTTGTGTTTAAGCTAACCTGTTGGTAGATATCTGCTAAATCTTCCCGGGTTATTTTGTCAAAATCTTCGCGACGGGGAAGGATTGTCAAACCTCCCATCTCTACTGAAGCCGGACTCATCAGAATTTGTCCTTCGTCTTCACGATAATATTGAACGGGACGTTGTTTTTCGCGTGGGAAAAGCAGCACTTGCCAACTGTTATTCTCAAAATTAGCCAAAATATTTAGCATTGGCTCGCTATCATCCTCATGTTGGTGAAGAAATGCCTTGGTTTGCTCCACCAAGCGCGACAACTCTTCTCGATTAGTCGATTTGAAAATGAGCAAGTGCCTTAAATAACTTTCAGGAGCGGCATAAACCGAAGTTGTTCCGGTGTTGAGCAATTGCTCACCGTTTTTCAGTAAAAAGTTACGGGCATCCGAATCAACAGGCATGGTATTTTTTTGTCCGGCCTGAAAATGGAAATGATCGGGTGCCGATGCCCCGCATTTGGGCCCGTTGTAGAAGATTGTAAAATCGGGCAAAGCCTGGGCCAGGTCGAGCATGTCGGTTAAACGACCGGAAATAAGTTGGGGTACATGGTCGTAGCCAACAATGGTCAGGTGTTGGTTGAAAATAGGAAAGGGATTTACTAAAATCTCATACTTCCCTTGAAAATCAATACCCAACTGTTCTTTCGGACGATTGGCTTTGCACAAGAAGCATGGGCGTTTGGCAATCGAAGCCTGGTCGGTTTTTGCAGCCGATGAACGAATGCGCTCCGGATTAAACTGGCTTGTTATCCGGAAGCCTTCAAATTGAAAGACATGCTCTTCAATTTTAGTTAGCCCGTGGTAGTTGTGTGCTGCCAGAGGCCAGCTTGCTAACTGGGTGGCCATGAAAGCGGCTATGTTGGTGTAATTGGACAAGTGCTTTGTATTTATAGTTCTGTTCTGAGTGCAGGGTCGTTAATAGCAGTGGCTAAATTGATAAATGCAGATGTAAATTCAAACAATGCAAGACGGAATCTAACAACGAACATGAAAAAATACCCATGATTTAGGGGAATCATTAACAGGAATGAACGTGGAGGAAAACAATAGAAGGCAATCGAAAGAAGACTTTTAGAAAAAGAGATTCGGATACCGCTTGGTTGTAGAATTCCGATGACAAATGAACAATGACTGATGCAAGATTTACAAATGCTGATGGTAATTGGAAGCTGGTAAGAGCGAAAACTACAAATGCTGATGGCTATTCAAACCTGGTAAGAACGAAAAGTATAAATACTCATGCTTATTCGAACCTGGTAAGAGCAAGAAGTATAAATGCTGATAGCTATTCGAACTTGGCAAGAGCAAGAAGTATAAATGCTGAAGCTCCATTGTTCTTGATTGATAGCTATTTGTGATTTTTGTGTTGAAATGCTATCATGTCGATAGGAATTCAATTTGGGTAGCTGATGATGTCCATTTATTGTTGTTCCGTCCCATACGGGACGGGATTTTTGTCCCTATTGATTGTTTTCTACCCAAATGCATCCCTACGGGATTCATTTCCAGATTCTATAATTGGAGAAGTTGAATGGGGCTTGACTTGTCGGCTGTTATTTCTTAAATTTAATTGTTTGAAATCAGGATCTTATGGCTAATACTTATACTCAAATTCATATTCATGCTGTTTTCACAGTTCAAAACAGACCCTCCGTTATTCGTGAAAATTGGAAATTAGAGCTGTATTCTTACATTGCCGGAATTATTAAAAATCAGGGACATCGATTATTGGCTATTAACGGGATGCCGGATCATGTACATGTTTTCTTTGGAATGAGGCCGAATCAGTCCTTATCTGATTTATTGCAGGATATCAAAGGCAGTTCGGCAGCATGGATTAATGAAAAGCATCTTTGTCCCGGACGGTTTTCCTGGCAGCAAGGATTTGGTGCATTTTCGTACAGCAAGTCTCATGTTGACCGGGTAGTTGATTACATTAAGAATCAGAAGATTCATCATCGGCAAAAAACATTTAAAGAAGAATATTTGGAGTTATTGCAGCGATTTAGTGTTTCCTATGAGGAGCGTTATATATTTCATGATGTTGATTATGATTCAGAACAGTGAATGATGTCGTTAGGCATCAGATTTGGGTAGAAGCCGTTATCGAAAAAGTAATGTTCCGTCCCATACGGGACGGGATTTTCGCAGGTGTTTGGGTTTTTCTACCCAAATGTCATCCCTACGGGATTTGTAGGATTCGGCCTGATTTGTTTATTGAGAATTGGTGATTACGATCGGTAATGTTTTTTCGGTGCTACCAGCATGTTGAATAATCGTGATGCCGTTAGGCATCAGATTTGGGTAGAGTCGGATGTAAATAGATGGATGTTCCGTCCCATATAGGACGGGATTTTAGTACCTATCGCTTTTTTCTACCCAGATAACATCCCTATGGGATTTTGATGCCGCTATTCTTTTTTCAACATTTTCATTCGTGCTTTAAGTTCGAAGGTTCGTAAAGCATCTTTGTACAGGTTGTGTGCATTCAGTTTATTAATATCAAGCGAGGCATCGGAGTTGTCTTCCCAACGACGGCAACGGTAAACAGGCTTGTATATTCGGCCAATTTTCCAGGTTCGCGAGATCGCTAAGCCCATGGCATAATCTTCGCCATAGCTGGTATTCGGAATTCGGATGCTGCGGAAGATCGGTGTGTAAAATGCCCGCGGTGCACCCAGTCCATTAATGCGTAGCGCATTGTTGGGGCCGTTCTCGGGAGTCCATTCCCGATGGTCGATGATGCCGGGAGGGATTTCCTCTAATTTGAAATTGCACATTTGGTACGAGCCAATGACCATCGCACATTGCTCCTGGTGGAACTGATCAACCACTTGTTGAATGGTTGTTTGGTCGTAGTACAGGTCGTCGCTGTCGAGCTGAATGGCAAAACGGCCGCATTGAGGATGAAAAACGGCTTCGTTCCAGCAACCGCCAATTCCCAAATCCCGACGTTCGGGTACCAGGTGGATGAGACGCTCATCGGCATAGGATTGCAGCAATTCTGTTGTTCCATCGGTTGAATGGTTATCGACAATAATCAGGTTGAAGCTGAAACTGCATTGTTGGTTCAAGACTGAGTCAACAGCATCTTTAATGGTTTTTATGCGGTTGCGAACTGGAATCACGACGCTTGCTTCAACCGGAAATCCCTCTTCAAACTGAACGGCTTGAAAGTTGGGTTTCAGGAAAGCGCCAATCTTTTGTAAATGCACCGTACATGCCTGTTCCATTTCGATCTGGCGGTCGCGGGCTGAGCTTTTGACATAGTCGAACTGCTTCTCGCCTGACTGCCGGGTGTCTGTTTCGATCATGGTGAACAGCAGTTCCGGAACGCGCAGGATTTCTCCCATGCGTGATGCCAGCAACCGTAAGGCATAATAACCGGCAAAATGCCAGTCGGCAGTTACTGCAGCTTCGAAGGTCTTCAATACATCGGTCCGGTACAATTGAGCCGGGCCAAAGTTGAAATCGTCGCGCAAACTTCCCTCCTGGTAGGCAATAACCGGATTCGCAGTCAGCACCCCTGCCTTTTCTTCGTAGTAATCGGCATACAAAAGGGTCGCATCGCTGCATTCCGCCAGTTGCAACATGCGTTCAAGGGCATATTGACCAATGGTTAATTGCTTTTCGTTTAAAAGCAAGAGGCTGTATTCTCCGGAAGCTTCCTCTGCAATCAGCTTCATGGTTTTGGTCGACGACAGATTTTCGACCACCAATGTTTCGGCCCCTTCAATTTGAACCTCTTGAGGAGCCAGCACAAAAACCGACGATACCTGAGGGGCTTGTACCAATTGATTGACGATCCTTTGCGTTTGTTTCTGCCCAATCCAGGCGATAAAGCAGCTTGCTTTCATGTTTTAGTATTTAATAGTTTTAGCTGTGGTAGCCTTACTTTCGTTATTGAGTTTGCCAATTGCTGTCACGTAGAAATCATAGCGTTGATGCTTGCCTTTACGGCGAGCGATCTTAATCATTTGCTTGTGGGTAATCGTATAAATTGAACGCGGATCGTTCAACTGTGGTTGCTGACCAGCTTTTGTTTTGTATACGATGTAGCGGGTTGCCTCGTCCATTTCATTTTTGAATGGCGGCTTTTCCCATTGCAGTTTTCTTCCGCGCTTTTTAAAGTTTACCGGGCTTTGTGGTTTTATCGGATCAATCCAGGGCATGGGTGGTGTTAAGGCCGGCGTGGCAAACAGCTTTGTTTGAAGGCTGTCTTGCAGCCCCAGTAAATTTCGTTGTAAATGTTTTACGCTGAACAACGCACTCCCTTCGATGTGAGGGGTGGTTCGTGTCAGTCGGATTTGCTCGGGCATTTGGTCGGGCTGTGTCCATTCAACTGTTGTTGAGTTGGCATCGATCCGGTACAAACCAAGACCAATGTATATGTCGCGGTTGAAGGCATTCCGGCTCCACCAGTCGATGAGTGTGAGGTAATTGGCGGCAGGATGCCCTATTCTCCAGTAAAGTTGAGGGGTGACATAATCGATCCAGCCATATTTCAACCACTTCAGGATGTCGGCATACAAATCGTCGTAATTGGTAACGCCGGCCCGGGTCATCGATCCGCGCGGATCTTTATCGATGTTGCGCCAAACACCAAAGGGACTAATACCGAACTTCACCCATGGTTTGGTCTCCTTAATTGTTTTCGAGAGCAACTGAATGGTGAGGTCTACATTGTTTCGTCGCCAATCATCCAGCTGATCGGGGCCAAAATGGCGAGGGTTTTTAGCAAAGTCGATGGCATCGGGAAAAGCCACAGCTGCTACCGGGTATGGGTAAAAATAATCGTCGCAATGAATCGCGTCGATGTCGTAACGCGAAACCAGATCGCGGACAACGCTGGCAATAAACTGCCGGGTTTCTTCGAGTGCCGGGTTGAAATACAACTTGCCACCATATTTGATAACCCACTCCGGATGTTTGAAGATGATACTCGAAGAGGCTAACTCTTCATCGGCTTTTTGTGCAATACGAAAAGGATTGATCCAGGCGTGAAACTCCAGGTTTCGCTTGTGAGCTTCATCAATCCAAAACTTCAACGGGTCGTAACCGGGATCTTTTCCCGGAGTGCCTGTCAGGTAACGCGACCAGGGCTCCAGTTTCGACGGATAAAAAGCATCGGCTGTTGGCCGTACCTGGAAAATGACGGCATTGAGCCCGTTTTTGACCATCAGGTCGAGTAAATCGATGGCTTCTTTTTTTTGTTGCTGGACAGACAGTCCGGGTTTTGAAGGCCAGTCGATGTTATTGACTGTTGCGACCCAAGCCGCCCGGAATTCGTACTTCGGCGGAACTTCCGCCTGAACAACGAGTGAGGTATAAAGAAGGACCAGCAGTGCTGAAACGAGTTTACGTATCATGAAACGGGATTGATTTTATTCTTTCTTCTTCCTATAAAACGGGAAACAACAAAAATGTTGTGATTTTTCGGCTATTTCAAGTTTGACAATCGTAAAAACAAGTAATGCCTGATTGGCAGCGTAAATTTAGAGATATTTTGCAGGAATAATTGGTATGATCTATTACTGATGTTCTAATTTTGGTTCAAATTTCAAAAACGAGAGTTATGCTATTAATTGCCGACAGTGGTTCAACTAAGACCGATTGGTTAGTGGCTGATGATTTTGGAGAGACCCGTCGTTTTCAAACCTCGGGGATAAACCCGGTTTTCCGTTCAACCGAGGATATTTTGGCGGAGTTGAAACCAGTCTTTGAGAAACAGCATCTGCCGGTTGAGGCGGTTTACTTTTACGGAGCAGGTGTTGTGAGTGACGAGAAGGCCGAGGTAATCCGCAAAGCCTTGGTTCAATTGCTGGGCGATATCCATTGCGAAATAGCCAGTGATGTGCTGGGAGCAGCCCGGGCAGTTTGTGGTCGT
>NZ_JBZQJF010000200.1:0-3848 GCF_059905295.1 Mangrovibacterium sp. | reverse complement strand
CGACCATCAACCACTCATCTTCGAACAAGATCTCCAACTCGCGTGGCGATTTTAGTTTACCGGCTAAGGGATCGGCCTCCATATGGAGGTACTGTAGCATATGTTGCATGATGGGAGCACACTTACTCCGGCAAGGTGGGTAGAACTGTTTATGTTTTCGAATTTCCGACTTCGGCGATGCTCCCCACCAGAATTCAGCCAAAGCAATTGGTTTCAGCCTTTGTTGAAAAGCAAACTGCAACAACTTGGGGCCTGCACAATCACCGGCTCCGGCGGGTGGGGTTTCCTCTCCCAGCTCCTGAAAGATTTCGGGAACCGTTTTTATTTCCTGCTTGTAGTTCAGTAAACGAAAGCGGTCGAAGATTTCGAATTGCAAACGGGCCGATTGCTGTTTGCGTTGTTGCTTTAAATCGTCGATGGGTTTTAAAAGCCGGGCAAGTTGCTCTTGTGCCAAATCCAGTGCCTGCTTTTGTTCGGCCATGGCTTTTTTAAACGCCATTCGCTCGAACTGGCTTATGCGGTTTAAGGCTTCCAGCCTTTCGTCCAGGGCTGCACCATCCAGCTGCTCTTCGGCCTCATGTCGTAACCTCTTTCGTTCCTTCTTTCCGGCTTTCAGGCGAGCTTTCCAATCGGTCTGTACCGTTTCCTGTGCTTTCCCACAATGGTTGACTTGCTCCCTGGCGCGCCGCAAATCGTCGCTGTTCTCCAACGTTCGAATAGCAGCATTCATTTCATTCAGCTTTTGCTCTCCCAACTTGAAAAAGCCATCGGGATTCAACAAATCGAAAACCGGGGGAACAAAGCCGGGATAAGCATTACAGCTATCAATAGCCCCTGAAAAGCCGGATAAATAACCAAGCGAACCATCGTCGGCCTGTACGACCAAAACACCAAACATCTTTCCAACATCAAAGGTGCCTTCTTCCAGTCCAAACAATTGATTCCATCCTTCATGCCGTTGGATCCGGTCCTGCAACTCCGTAGCAGCAACACGACACAAGGCATGCGGTTCGTAGGTAAATACGAAAGGAAATTGTTGGGGAATAGAAATCCCGCTAATATCGGATTGAAAAGATGTAAAAAGCTTCGGACTCACCATGCTGAACTATTTCTTGCCGGCAAATTTAGGGAATATCGGGAAAGTTTACAGATTTCAGTCGCTGTTAAAAGAAAAGCCGCCATGGCAGATACCCATAGCGGCTGTTTTATAAGATTGTTGATCGCCTCTAAATTCGAACGACCTTCTGTTTGCTTGTTGCAGACTGCGGATTATTTTGGGATTGCACCCATACCAAATACCATTGAAAGCAAAGCAACGGTTTCGATAACCCCCATTGCAGCGATATACATACCGGCTCCTTGCTTGTCGTCAACAGCCAGGTTGGCACATGCAGCAGCTCCTGCTTTCCCTTGCATAACTGCCGAGATTGCAATTGCCAATCCGACACAAAGGGCAAAAATCATTTGGTTAGGATAACTGTCGGGATTAAGGTTTGCACCTTGCAATGAATTCATGAAAATCATCCCGTAAATAACCTGGCTCAATGGCATACCAACCATTGCTAAGGCCAACGAAGGAAGTTTCTTATTCTCTTTAATTGATTGTTTCCATAAACCCATGGCTCCCAGAGCTGCAATACCTGTTCCGATAGCGGAACCAACACCAGCTATACCTAATGCAATGGCATGTCCGCCAAAACCTGTAACTACTGTAGATAGAATCATTTTTGAATTTTTAAAGTTGTCTATTTTTTTAATTTGAAAGGATTGTATTCACTTCCTGAGAACTCAACATTTGCATGGCCTGCATATTCAAGCATATTCAAACGAACGCCATGAACCAGCACTGCCATTGCTGACAGCGTCATGTTCAGCCCGTGTCCCAAAATTAGGATGATAACAGCACCTAAACCAGCCAAAACGGTTGTAACACCATTTCCAATGGCCATATGGTTAAAGCTGGAAGCCATCAAAACGGTTGACAGTCCTACGGCATAAAGTCTCACATATGAAATGATATCCGAAAATCCATTGATAATATTTAGCGGTAAATTCCCTAATGACGAAAGAATCCCCTTAACAAAACTTGTTCCCGGTGAGGAGAATAAAGCCACTAACAGGGCTCCACCAACAAACAGCCAGAGTACAAAAGCCGGAGCTGCAACTTGCAATACCATTTGATTAACCAGGAAGAATAACCCCCAGGTTATCGCAATCCAGCCTAATTGTGCCAGAGCTTTGGGACTGTTGAGATACCGGATTCCCACCTGCAGGTGACCAACCGTTAAATGAACAGCACCAACAAAGAACATAAATTTCTGAATAAAGAGATTGTCACCTCCGAAGCTGGCCAGCTTATCAACCTGCAAGTGCGCTAAAAGCGGGATGTGAGCCACTGTCTCCGACCCAAAATAAGTTCCGGTAAGGATTCCCCAAAACAGGATTGAGGCAGACAGCGTGTACATCAGCTGAAATTCAACTTTTTTGACAAATTTCGCTTTCTTATGAACCAGCAGGGTTAAAATAAGAAATATCAATCCGTAGCCGGCATCGCCAACCAATATTCCGGTAAAGAAGGTGAAGAAAATCATGAACACCTGTGATACATCCAGCTCATCATAACCGGGTACCAGTCCCATGAAGTTCATAACCGGACGAATACGCTCGGCCCAGCGCGATGTGTGTATCAGGGTTGGAACATCTTCGGCATCTTCCTCCGTTGTTTCCTCAATCAGGTATCCCCAATGATTTTTATCGGCACCTTCGATGAAGGTATCCATTTGCTTTTCCGGGATAAAACCTTTCCAGTAATGCACCTGGCCTTCAACCGTAACTCCGCCATACTGAACATGCAAAAGATCTAACCGGCCTACCCAGTTCTCATACGCTTCACGCAAAAGCTCTTTTTTACTTGTCAGTTCAGATAGAAGCAAGCTGGTCTTTTCCAGTTCGGCATCTACTTTCACCAAGGAAGCTTCGATTTCGCTTTTTTCCATCTCCGGAATGCGCACTTCTGTATAAGGAAGCTTTACATCAGCTTTGTCAGCCACCAAAATAACCTGATTCGATCCGTTTACCTGACCGGCAATATGAATATCCTCCCGGTTTTTCAAGGTCTTCAACTCCTTAGCACTAATTTGGTAGAGTCGCAGAAAAACACCACGTTCCTTTAATTCGCTAAAGGATGAAGGTGAAACTTCCCCCCAATTGCCAAACCAATCCAGCTCTTCCTGCAAGTTGGTTTGCTGTTGCTGAAGTTGAACACGCTTTTCTTCTGTTTCCAGCACCTGACGGATATAAAAGCTTTCCTCACTCTCTTCAGCCGAATCAAAATCCAGAGCTATTGGAGCATTATTGTCAGGATACTGATCCAAAATAGCCAGCGCATTCCCGGCATCCTGAATTTGGCTGTTGATCAGTTCTATTGATTTATCTCGGGGAGGTTGAAACGGAACAATATGCATCAGTCCCAATCGTCCCAACTCTTTCAATTCATCGTCGACAGTTGCGTTGGAGTTCGCTACAAACAGCAACAATTTTTTCATTTTTGCGATCATGCCATTGCCTCCTCTAATTTAGATTGTCCCACAACTTTTGCTGTGGCAATCGTCAATCGTTCATCATCCTGTAATTTCTGACCGATCTTTCGTATTGCAATTTTTGCATTCGGGATTCGACGGTTTTCAAATAGCTTCACCCGTGCCCGAACATCAAGCAGCTCTTCTTCCAACAATTCAATCTGATCTTCAAGGCATTTTATTTCCGCTTCAAGTTGAAGTTGTTCTGCTACTAATTCAATCGCATCGTCAACCCAAAGAGGTGTATTCAGAATAACCTCAACAATTTTG
>NZ_JBZQJF010000199.1:0-4548 GCF_059905295.1 Mangrovibacterium sp. | reverse complement strand
GGTTCAATCTTCGGCTCCAAGCCCCCCTTCCCTTTCAAAACAGTTAACTGCAGCATGAAAAAAGTTACCTGCAATGAGTCTGCAGGTAACTGCAGCGTGAAAAAAGTTAACTGCAGCGAGTCTGCAGGTAACTGTAGCAACAAAAAAGTTACCTGCAGCGAGTCCGCAGTTAACTGCAGCAACAAAAAAGTTAACTGCAGCGAACCTGCAGTTAACTGTAAGGAGAAAAAAGTTCACTTCTCTGAGCTTGAAGTTTACGTTGGAGAAGCGCAAGGGTAGTGTCTTAATTTTTGTGTGACTTATTCGTGACATTCAGCTGTTTTCCTAAAAAAACAGACCTGATTCCCGGGAATTACCAGCAGGAACGAAAGTGGAAAGTTTTCCGGACATCAGTTTGTCATTATTATCAGAAGTTGTCGCGAAACTTGAAACTTGAAACTCATAAGAGACTTTCCGAAAAAAGCCCCAACCACAATGGCCGGGGCAAAGACAAATCTATTCAAAACGATACGTTTAATTTAAATCGAGTAAACGCACACCCCAAATGTCGGGATCGCCGTAGTTGTTTGCGGGGTATTGCTGTACCAGCCATAATTTGGACCCGTCGGAAAAGGGATAGATCGCTTTGGTATCTTCGCGCCAACTGCTTGTTTGCGGCCAGCCGGCCGGCGGAGTACTCGAGAACTCGTAATTAGCAAGCTGTACAAAGGTAGAACTGTTAAATACAAACACATAAGAGTGCTCGTTGTATGAAGAATACCGGGTAGACACATACATTCGCTCCTGGCTGTCGAGATCGGCAATAGCCCATACCGTGTGCCAATCGGGCAAATCAAACTCACCATCAATCGCCGGGTGATCATCGGGCGCCCACGGTTGATCCGGAATATAAGCCGGCAGATTGTAAACAATTTTACTGCCGGTAAAAATACGGTCACCTGCTTCCGATGGCCAAAGTCCCGAAGGAGATATCCGGTACTGGTTGACTGCATCAACCGCTCCCTGGTCGGTATTAAAAATGAAAAACAAATAACCGGGACTCCATCCGGGTTTCGTTGTAACAAGCACCGGTTGACCGGGCACACGCTTTAATTCCTGGATACCACTTTCGGCGTTGGATGCAGTGACTACTTCCCCCGTACTCAACTTTAAACTATTAATAAACTGGTTATAATAGCCATCGCCCGACAAAAAATACAAGTAATCCGCGGAGCCATAAGTCAGGCTGGTTGGCACAGCATCCAGCCCATAGGTATTTTTCAGGTTTTTAGAAGATGCATCGAATGTTGAGATTTCGGTGTTGGAGAAACCAACGGCAATCGTATTCTCGTCGTCGGACAACGCAATGCAGCGCGGCACACGATCGAGAGCAACAACATCAGCTTCATCATTTCCGGCAGTATAAACATTCAGCTGGTTCGGATTTTTGGATAGCACCACCAGCTGGTTCGTGGCCTTCAGAAAAACACTGCCTACCAGCTCGCCTTCCTCGTAATTGCCCGGCGCTGCAACGGCTGCCACCGTTAAAACTACGGGGTAATGATACTCGGCATAACCATTCCACTGAAACACAATTTCGTCGTGATATTCCCCGGCTTCCAGTCCTTCGGTAGTCACCGAATAAGCCAGGTTGGCCATTCCGTATGGAGAATAAACTCCCGAGGTCACTTCTACAGTCAGCCACTCGGGCATGCTGGTAATTTTCCAATCCAGGTTTTTATCGCCCGTATTTGCCAGGCTGAAATAACCGGTTCCCGCCCCGGTTAATGTCAGGATTTCCGGAGACAGCGAAATCGTCGTCAGATCTTTCTGCTGATAGATCAGGTCGAAATAAATCAGCCCAACTCCCTCAACCGAAACAATGAGTGAAGTCTCCGGGAAATTATAGTTTGCTTCGAACCACCAATGCAAAATTTCGGCCGAGAAGGTCATGGTATAATCACTGCTCACCTTACCCGACTGCACCACAGGATCCAGCCACTCGGGATATTGAATAATTCTCCATTCACCGTTATTCACAGGCAAATGAAGCTGCTGGCTTACGGTTGCCATCTCGTCGGTTACCACGATGGTTTCGTCGCTCTGAAACTGAGCAGGTAAATAGTCTTTATCGGTAAAATCGGGGTCGCACGACCAAAGAGTTACAAGAGCCACCAGAAAGACCAGGGCCGGGTGCGTATAACGCTTTAAATTGAATATTATCGTTGTTAACATGGGGTTAGCTTTGAGTTAGAAATAAAAACGAAGTCCGACGTTCAGGTCGAGGTGATTCAGGTTTTCACGATCCTCGCCTTCCAGCTTAACGGTATCTGTCGAATAACCATCATCCACTTTTATCTTCGACAAAGTTGATCCGAAATAGCTGAGCGAGACGCCCAGTGCAAGATTCTTCCGAAGGAAATATTCCAACCCAACTTCCAGGTTTACCCCAAAGGCATTGCTGGTAAACACCATGGGCGAATAGCTGTAGAGTGTCTCTTCCCGGAACATCGTCACCCCCAGCGACACCTGGCTATAAGCTTTAATGCGGCTCTCCAGAATTTGTCCCTGCGTATAAAATGAAGCCCCCAGGTAGTTCACAAACTCATCATCGTCGCCCGTTACATACACCATTGTTCCGCCTCCCGTACTCAGGTAACCGGACAGCTCGCCCCCGGTGTGGTAAAAGCTGTAATCGACCCCCACTCCAAATTGCTCGTTTAACAGGTAGTGTACTTGTCCGGCGGCTTTATACCCGCGGGTAAGTCCTTTCATATAGTCATCGACAACAGCTTTGTCGAATCCCTGCGCTACCAGGTCTTTCTTTTGATCTTTGGTACTTCCGGTACGAATGCCATAGCCGGCATCCAGGCTAATCCGCCACTTTCCGGTTTGGTAGCTACCGGGATCAACAGCCGGGGTCTTTTCGTCCTGGGCATAGGCTCCCAAACCGAAAAAGGAATAAATCAGCAGGATTAAAATCGGGGATTTAAGACTGATCATAAAGGTTTAGCATTTGGTTTCAGCACTTCAAAAGTAATCATAAAAACAATAAACAACACGATAAAAATCGTGATCTATATCACTTTAAATTTCCATGATCAATCACTACAGCAACCATTTAATTCTATACGACCATCGAAACTCCCAACAGACACCCCTGTTCGAGTGACGATAATTATGAATTATCCGAGCTCTCCTTTTTGCGCTGTTTCTCTTCGATCCGGTTCAGCCGGTGCTCGTAAAAAGCATTGATCAGTCCCAGGATAATACCAATTCCGGTGAGGATATAAACAATAGCAAACGCTTTTCCGGCAACGGTGTGAGGAGAAAAATCGCCGTAGCCAACAGTGGTAAGGGTGATGACGGAAAAGTAAAATGAGTCGAACCAGCCCCAGCCTTCAACAAGATGGAAAAATACGGTTCCGGTTCCGAGTACCGACAAGGTAGAAATGGTAATTGAACGGTAACTTTTGACTTTCAAAAAGGCAATGATATTCCGAATTAACATCTGGCAATTCTGATTTGAAGGTTAACTACCTAAAGCTACAAATAATTTAATTGTTGTCTGGCAGCAGGACAAGCACAACATCAGGCATGCAGCTTTTGAAGCCCGGCATAGGCCTCCTTCAAATCCTGAAAAGCATAAAACTGAGGATGAGCAAAATTCAGGAACTTCAATATTTTAAAGGCATTAAAGTACCGAAAGAAACGTTTCCCGAAATTAGCGGGCGAAGCGCTGTTTTGGCGGATCTCGGCCAAAGCCTGTTGGAATCCATCAACCTCCAGAAACTCTCTCACAGCTTCAGCGAGGGGCAAGCTTTCCAATTTAATTGTATCGAGGTACAAATCAGGCACCCGCTTAAAAAAGCTTTTCAAATCGATAAAGGCCGCCAGGTTATAACTGAACTTCAGGCCCTGGTCTCCATCCATCCATTTCTGCAGGCTCGGACCGGTTCCAAAGGGCACCCGGTTGGACAAGCGCGCCGACGGATACACACAGGTGGTGTTAATCTCGAGAATTTGTCCCATGGCCGTTAGTTTATGCAGGAAATAGAAATCTTCGCCGGCCTGCCGTTTACTCATGCCACCCTGTTTCACATACGCTTCGGCACGTACTGCAAATGCCGAACCGATGGTGTAAATCGCATGCGGATATCCGGTAAAAGCCAGCGCCTGCTTGTAATAATGCAGGTAAAGCTCATACAACTCCATGCCCTGCCGCTGTAGCTCGTTGTGCAGTTCGTTAATCCGATGTTGAAAGCGAATAGTGGCACCAACGGCTTTCGGATTTAGTTTGAAAGCAGCTTCAATCTGAATGAAATAATCCGGTGCAACCAAAGTATCGGCATCCAGCGAGACCAGAATTCCGTCGGCCTTATCCAGAGTGCCAAACCGCCGGATCGCTTCGTCCATCCCTGTTTGGCGAGCGATCCCGGCACCGGCATGCTTGCGCCGAAAAGCTTTGGGACGAAGAACATGAACATCGCAAAAGCAACCGGCATGTTGAGCTTTCCAGATCTCTACCTCAGTAGCAGTTTGCTCATTTTGTGCCAAGACTTCGGGTGG
>NZ_JBZQJF010000198.1:0-2380 GCF_059905295.1 Mangrovibacterium sp. | reverse complement strand
GTATTTCTTTCGACCACCACTAATTTGTAATCCTTTTGTTAGCAAGGAAACAACATCATCATAGAAGAGGGATTTAAAATCCCAAGACAAACAAGAATCGGATTGCAAATCCGATTCAGCAAAGAGCATTGGCGCATTTCCCAACATTGCTGGTGTGGTGGTGCGTTTTTTCTATTGATATCAAAGCCCTCCGGGCTAATTCGGGACAAGTCCTGAGGTTTAAATCCGATTCAGCAATGACGTGGCCCCACCAACTTGAAACTTGAAACTCAAAACTTGGAACTTTAACGTTTGCGCTTTCTTACTTCTACATTTCTTATTGGTTATTCGATATTCTACATTTCAAGGATTGCGTTCTCCTTCGTCATTTGCTGGTGTGTTTTTGTATAGCGTGCCCTTTAGTAGGAATTTCGTTACAAACGACAAAACACCTAACCCCTCGTTACCGCTAAGCTCAAACGAGAGGTAGGTGGCAATTATCTCTGTTCTGGTTTTTTATAAAGTGAACTTGACGAAACGTTCTTGTGGGGTCATACAAATTCCACAACGTTCCGGAGCACCTGTATCGTAGGTATTTCCACATACAGTACAAACGGAGTATACATCGGATAAACTGCTGGTTGTATCGCTATTTAATGCTGATAAGGCACTTTGGTATAAAGCCTTATGCTTTTTTTCCGTTTGATAGGCATAGTTTAATGAAATCATCGCTAACTGAACACCATCTTCCTGGGCTTTCTTCAGAAAATCAGGATACATGGTTTGCACTTCGTAGGATTCTCCTTCAATGGCATTTTTGAGGTTTTCTTTGGTTGATTTTACGTCAAATTTCGGATCCACGCTCGGAATTGTTCCGCCTATTTGCTCTAAAACAGCTTTGTGGTTGCCGGCATGAATACTTTCCGCTTTTGAGGCAGCCTCGAACAGTAAGCCAATTCTGTCCTGACCTTCTTCGCGGGCTTTTTGGGCAAAAGCAGCATATTTAGCACTGGCTGTTGACTCGCCAATAAAAGCGTCCTGAAGGTTTTTAATTGTTTCGGTTGCAGAACTGGCTGCTGTTGATCTTAAGTTGCTACCAACTAGGAGGGTGAGCACTAAAAAAAGATAACGAATAGGTGTTTTCATGATCTAAAATGAATTTGTTTATAATGAAATTGTTTAGATCAAAGGTAGGGCGGGTATGCTAAGAGCTTTCTAAAGCATTTCTTAAGAACGGCTTAAAAAATGGCTTCCATGAAGTCCATTTTAAGCTTTTATCAGAATACTTTAGGTCTGTGTTTCTTCGGATTTGTTAAAGATAATCGTGAAGGATGAGCCTGCTCCCGGTTGACTTTTTACGGTTATTCCCAGGTTTAAAATGTCAGCAAAGCCTTTGGCAATTGCTAAGCCTAAGCCAAATCCTTTCGTTTGTGAACTGCGGGATTCGTCGGCTCTGAAAAAGCGGTTAAATATGTGCTGACGCTCTTCTTCATTCATTCCAACACCTTCATCTTTGATTGTTAACCGAATCTCATCATCTTTTTTGAAAGCGATGATACCAACGGTTGAATCAGCATAGGAATATTTCAAAGCATTGCTGAAGATATTCTCCACAATTTGTTCCAACATAAATGCATCGGTTTTAACCACGAGGCTTTTATCAATGTCCCTGAAAATGGAAATGTCTTTGGTATCAATGGTCGGTACATGTCTGTTAATTACCTGCTCCACTAAGTCATACAAATTAACAACCGTTTCTTTTTTCGAATTGCTTTTGTTGCTGTATCGTGCCAGTAAGAGTAATTGATCGACTAAGGCTGCCATGCGATTTACCTCATCCAGGCAGGTTGCCGACTTTTCCATATAATATTCCGGGTCCCTTGGTTTCCGAAGCATAAGCTCCAGTGTTCCTTTTAAAACAGAAAGGGGAGTCCGCAGCTCATGAGAGGCATCTGAGGAGAATTGCTTTTCCCGCGTTAATGTTTGCTCGATCCGGTCGAGTAGCTTGTTAATGGCCCCTGTAAGAATATATAACTCATCTTTCCGCGATGGAAGGGGGATGCGTTCATTCAAATTCTCCCTTGATATTTTAGAGGCGCTGTCTGTTAGCAGGCTAACAGGGGAAATACTTTTCTGGGCAATAAACCGGGAGGTAAAATACAAAACGAGTAATACGACCGGGAACAAGGAGAGCAGGATGATGAAAAGATTCTTTAGCACCATCTGTGATTCATCGAGAGGGATAGCAATGGAGATGAAACCGGCTTTTCGATTATTTTCGTCTTTCAAAACAACCTGAAGTTGCCGAACTCCGCTGCCGGAAAGCTTCGAATCAAAAAAGGATTTTTGTTCCTCATTCTTCAGAATTGACAGTTCACTTTGTCGCAGATTGGCTGAACGC
>NZ_JBZQJF010000197.1:0-2211 GCF_059905295.1 Mangrovibacterium sp. | reverse complement strand
CTCTCCCTTATTTTTCCGTTCAATGCCAATCAGCGGATTACGCTTTCCGGCGGAATGAACCTGCCGGTGTGGATAAGGAACAGGGTTAACTTTGTCGGGGACGATGATCTTGAACTGTCGCCCGAGCCGTTTCATCCAACGCCGTTTTTTAATGCGATCTTCGAATTTAACCGATTTGGTATCACTCTGTTTTATGATTCGTTTCTTTTTGGCGAGTCGGATGTTGATTATGTGCATGGTGAAGGCTACTTGCAGCCCGAGTCGTTTACTTATCAGGCCGGCATCCGGTTGACCTTCAGGGTTTTTTGAGATCTGTGGTCTGTCTGAGCAATGAATTGTTATGACGGGTAACCAAAAAAAATTCAAAATGTTCAGTAAATTACAAAGTTTATCCATAATAAATTCATATTGCCCACACAATTTCTCCACAATTCGGTGGTAGTATTGGTTCAGTGTTTAATCAATGACTCAACTTTCGACTTTAAAGATCTTAGGTTAATACGCAGTTCTTTGGCAAATTGACGTACTTTAGCGCTTCGGCGATCACAGTATTGAAAAATACTAACGCTGTTTTTTCACAGAAAATGCCCAACTGCCTCAATTGCTCAACGGCTAAAGTCAATATCCTGTGAAGCGCTTCTACAAAGCTGATATCATCAAGCTCCTGGCAGCACGCATAAAAGAGTTCACCAAAGGTTCTGTGATCCGTCTCCATGCGCACCCTATAAGCAATGAACATGTATCGCATAAACACAATACTGGTGTGCGCGATAAGCATATCGAAATCGCGGCACTGTATTTCCTTTACCAGTTTTAGGTGCTGTTTCGACATCTTGAACAACACCTCGATATCCCAACGCTTGCCATAGATACGAACAACCTCAGAATCTGCGAGTTCGGTATCTGTAGATAAAAGTGCTAACCAGTCTTTCTTGCGACGATTACGAACGAAAACGATTTTCGCCGGTTTTCCGTCACTAAATGTTACCATTGTAGACGCCAGTATCTTGGCTCGTCCTCGGCGTTTGTTGATATTCTGGTAGATCTCTACTAAATTGCGTTTCTTGCCGTCATGTTCGTAAAACACCTTTGGCGTTTTTTTGATCATGCCGATTACATGCAGGTGTTTTCTCAAAGCACAAATATTCACCGGCATAGTAAACCAGCTGTCCATGAGTACGTAGCGGGCACGGATACCCGCCTTGAGGATCCGTTTGACCATTGGAACCAAGAGCATTGTAGCTTTTGTGGTTGCTTCTTCTCGCCGCTTGAAAGCGCAACATCGCTTGTCCATGATTTTTTCGTTTTCATGAAAACGATTCTTCTTTTTCGCAGATGACAGCAGCCCAAAGTCCAAGGGCAAGCAACTGACACCATCGGACCAACATATGGCCAGCAATCGAAAACCTTTTAAATACCGGCCGGTACTGTGATCAAAAACACGGCTAAGAAGTTCGACCTTTTTAGAGCGAGACCGGTCGTACGGGCTATCATCAATAATGAGTACTGATTCGCGCTGATCTGTCGTCAATCGGTTGAAAATGCTATGTAGACGAACAGCGATCAGCAATAAGAACTTTCTCCAATTGTAAGTGCATGCTTTTAGCAAATCGTAGGCCGCATCTTTTCCAACATCAGCGTTGTCGTTGATCACGATACCACGGAAGAAATTTTTTCCGATGAATGGAAGCGCGAATATTACTTTTGTCAAAGAACGAACGCTGTAGCCATGGCGTTTACGAATTCCGCATCGATTAAGCAACGAACCGATGCAAAATGTATCGAAAAAGTCGTCAATTTGGTCGAGAACCTGAATGTTATCTTGCGATTGAGGAGCAATATTGCTATGGTTCATTTGAGCCCTTTCTGATTGATATTATTGTGAATTTCGGCAAATCCACTATACATCAACAGACTGGGCTCTTCAAGTATTTTTATAAATTATTTCAGACGGTTAACCTATTATTTCAGTTGAATCATGAATGTCGAAAGTTGAGTTTGTAAATGGAAAACTCCCTCGAGGTAGTCAGGTTAAGACTTTATCAGACTGGAACCATTGGGTAGCTGCAGGAATGATAGGAGTTAATAACCTTTCAGTAATTAGTGCAAATTTGGCGAACAAGAGCGGAATAACCGATATGATTACAGACAGTGGTAATGCAATTAGGAATCTTGAGATGAACTATAAATTGCTAAATGATGAATATGGCG
>NZ_JBZQJF010000196.1:0-2759 GCF_059905295.1 Mangrovibacterium sp. | reverse complement strand
TGTCAAGGCAGGTTATCCCACTTAGTTTAATTGGTGTAGGCTCTATGCTAAATATTGGATCTATTAAGGAGGATATTCACAATATCACTCCCAAAACACAAACACAACTGTAAGCATTCGCCCAACCCCGTCTATTTCCCGAAACCATGAGTCATTAAGTTTGCTCTGAACCAAAAATGAAAGAGAGATGCTAAACGCTCAAAAGTTCCTGACAATGTATAATGAATACCTGGATTCGGGGCTGACTGTCCGGGATTATTGTGCCAACCAGCAAATGAATGAGGCTAAGTTTTATTACTGGCAACACAAACTAAAAGACCAGCTGCCACCCAAACGAGGATTCGTCCCGGTTGTTTTCAATCCCAGGCAGCAAACTTCTGCTGTTCCCTTTTCCTGCGGAAGCAAACGACATCAACAACCCGACAGCAGCGGTGAACTCTGTTGTGAGATCAGCTATCCCAATGGCATTTCTGTGAAGTTGAGCGGAATGACCGATGCCGATATCCTGCGTTCGTTGCTTCAGTTAACCGGCCAGTAGTATGTTCAGCCTGACCACGTCGATGAACTACTACCTGTATTCCCATCCTACCGATATGCGCCGCAGTTTCTACACCCTCAGCGGTATGGTGACCAACCAGATGGGGCGCAATGTGCAGGACGGCGATGTTTTCATTTTTATTAATCGCAACTGCACGAGTATGAAAATCCTGCACATGGAATGCGGCGGATTGGTTATTTATCACATGAAGCTCGAATCGGGCCGCTTCAAACTCCCTGTTTTTGATGAACAAACCAATACTTTTCGCGCCAGTTGGCATGATTTAATGACCATGGTCAGAGGTGCTTCCGGGACTGAGGATATGAACAAACATAAGTGGATAAAACCTTCAAAATAAACGGGTTTACACCCAGCTGATTCTGTGATTATTTGCCTGGTTTTGAGTATCTTCGGGACATCAAAAACAGCGAGGGGAATGACTGAGGAAGACCACGATTTTGTGCAGCAACTGCTGGAACACCGCGACGAGCTTTACCGCGAAACCGCCCGGTTGAAAAGCCGGATTTCGGAGTTGGAAGGCTTCGAAACAGAGAAAGCCGCTTACGACAAGAAGCTAAATGATCAGGCAGAACAGATCAGTAAGCTAAAACAGCAGGTTGAGATGCTTCAGCGTCGTATTTGGGGCAAATCGAGCGAAAAATACATTTCCGAAGATCCGCAGCAGCGCAAACTCGATTTTGATGGTCTTGATTTATTGCCCGAGGAAAAAGCACAGGCCGAGGCTGCCCAAACTGAGATTGAAAGCTACAAAACAGTGCGGGTGAAGGTCAGTGAGAAGAAACACCCGGTGCGCAAGCCGCTCCCGGAAAGCTTACCTCGTGAGGAAATCCACATCTATCCCGAAGAAATTGACCTGACCGACTATGCTGAGCTGGCTCCCGAAGTTACCGAGGTGTTGGAACGCGACCCGGCCCGTTGGTATGTGCGCCGGATTATCCGTCATAAATATGTACTGAAGGATAAAAGCGAGGAGGCTGAAAAGCCGGTGATTACCGCGCCTATGCCAACTCTTCCTATTGCAAAAAGCTATGCCGGGGCAAGCGTTTTGGCCGATATTATCATCGACAAATATGTGAATCACCTGCCGTTTTACCGGCAAATCCAAATGTTCAAGCAGCAGGGCATCTCCATTGCTCCGGCGACCATAAACGATTGGTTTGCCCAGGTAGCCGACCTGATGCGGCCTGCCTGGTACCGGCTCAAAGAACTGGTGCTGGCCTCCGACTACATTCAAAGCGACGAAACAACTATTCCTATTATCCATAACGAGAAACACCAAACCGTAAAAGGCTATCTCTGGACAGTCCGGGCAGTGATGGAAAACCTGGTTTTCTTCCACTACGACCACGGCTCCCGGGCCGGGAAAGTAGCACTCGGTTTGTTCAAAGATTACCAGGGAGTCATCCAAACTGATGGTTACTCGGTTTACGACATGTACGAAAGCAAAAAGGGCGTTTTGCCCATTGGTTGCTGGGCACACGCACGCCGTAAATTTGACGAAGCTTTAAAAGAAGACAAAGCCCGGGCATCGTACGCCCTGGAGCAAATCGGTTTGCTTTACGATGTGGAACGACAAGCCGACCAGGAAGGCCTGTCGGATGAGCAGCGGGCAGAGCTGCGTTCCAGGTTGGCTTATCCTATTATGGTGGCTTTCGAAAAATGGATGGTTCGCGAACATTCCAAGGTCTTACCCAAAGGACGGATTGGAAAAGCCATCAGTTATACCTACGGGATTTATCACAAATTAACCCGCTATCACTTGGACGGAAGATTGAAAATGGACAACAACCTGACCGAAAACGCCATCCGGCCCATTGCACTGGGACGGAAGAACTGGCTGTTCTGTGGTAACGACAGTGCTGCTGAAAATGCGGCTGTTATCTATTCCATGATGGGCTGCTGTAAAGCCGCCGGGGTAAACTTCCGAGACTGGATGGTTTTCTTCCTGGAAAATGTTCACCGCTATGACCTTGATTACAGTAAAGACTTGGCTGAACTGCTACCGCACAACTTCAAACCAGTAAACCAAAGTCACTCCGAAATCTCTCAAAGTTCTCCGAACATTTTAGAGAAACTTTGAAAGAAAACTACCCGGTCTATAAAAACAAGACGGGGTTTAGCGAATGCTTACTTTAAAGCTTGTTCCCGCAAAGATAGTTTATATGTAGGCTTTTCATTGACCGAAGAAGACCGACTGCAT
>NZ_JBZQJF010000195.1:0-23994 GCF_059905295.1 Mangrovibacterium sp. | reverse complement strand
TCAGGTACGAAGAAGTTTTGCGAGCCTCCGTCGTTATGAACCGGAGTCAATGCACCGTCAGAGCTACCCCATTGTTCTGCCCAGCTACCTACATCGCGAATTAGTTTGAAGCCTACTGAACTTTTGAAATAGCCGGTGTAGGTAAATTCGCCATTGCCGTCACTGTTGTATTTGTCGCCCGACTGAACACTCAACGGATAGATGGATACTCCCAAGCCTGATGCAGCGTTGTTCCAGGCTCCATCGGCCATACCAATTATGTAGTAAGGAATCGGAGTAACTTCGGTGTAAGGTCTCAAATCCTGGTAGAAGTAGGGCTGAATGCTCAGCATAATTACATTTGAATACAAAGGTTGAACAGCTAGCGTTGTGCCGGTAACATCGGTTGTAGCATCGCTGATAACCGCTTTTAAACGGATGTATACATCAACCGGAACAATCGGGTCCGGAAACGTACCACCGTAGAGTTCCCGGATTGCTGTGTTGATCTCCGAAGTCACTACGTTGATTTTTTCTCCGTTAACTGTTGTGCCTAAACTTATATATTCTCCTTCTGTAAAATCTTCGCTAAAGGAAACTTGTGTGGTGTAGGTAACAGCTGCAGTAAAACCATAGTCAGGTTGTACGCAGGTTAGGGTATCCATATTGGCATCAGCATTTGCTTCATCCAGTACATAAGTGAGATTGCTGTAAACAGGCTCATTTAACTGAAAGCTCAGTGTGCCATCTTCTGCTCCGGGATTAATTTGAACTCCCATTTCATCCTCGCATGATACCAGGCCAAGGGTGAGAAACAGCACGAGATAGATAATATTGAATTTTTTCATGTTTTCAGATTTTTGATAATTCTCCCAATGATTAATAGCCATCGTTTTGGGTTAGGTTAGGGTTGGCGTTCAGGTCAACTGATGGAATTGGCATCAGGTCGTAAAAAGCACTGAATTGTGTTCCTGAAGCTGTTCCGCCTTTCCAATCCCAGTTGTAAGAGCTACCTCCAAAGTAGCCGTAGCGAATCAGATCGGTGCGGCGACGTCCTTCGAAATAGAATTCACGAGACCATTCGTCCAGTAAGCCATCCAGGTCAATGGTTGTTTTTTGACCGGCGTTGGCACGGATGCGTAAAGCATTAACAGCTTGAAGTGCAGTGTAATCATCGATGGTTGAAGCACCTCGTAGTACGGCTTCAGCATAAGTCAGGTAAGCTTCAGCAGCACGCATTAACGGCATATCTGTATCAACCCATTTTGAATCGCTTGCATCAGCCCCGTCGGCACGGATATTTGTCCATTTGAATACGGATAAGCCTTGTTTAAAGATGGTTGATTTCTCGATGTCAACAGTACGGTCTTCTGCGAAAAGCATAGCACGATCGTCGTTTGCAGCATCTCTTAAATCTGTTTGGTCTGCATCAGAAGGGATGGAACCATCAGGAAAGAATTTTTTCACCAGAGCAGCTCTGGCTCTGTTACCGCCCCAACCTTCAGTTGTTCCCCAGTCAGTCATTCCTGATGTATGTGTTGATGCAATCAGGAATAAGGTGGATCCGTAACTGTATGTTTTGATGCCATCAGCAGCGATGGGGAGGATAATTTCATCCGGCGCCTGGTTAACAGTGCTTCCATCGATTGTCCCGGCATTGTCGGCCATGAAAAGTTGTTCGTAGCTGGGGCATAGTGTATATTCTGAATCGATGACCTTTTTAGCATAAGTTGCAGCGTCAGCCCAATCAGCAGTACCTGTGTATACCTCAGCATTCAGATACAAACGGGCTTGCAATAGCCAGTTGGCAACTTTGTCGGCGCGGTAATACGGAGCTGTTTTTGGCTCATACATATCCGGTTCAATTTCAGTTAATTCATCCAGTATCCAGCTGTAAAGGTCGGCACGTTGTATTTGCTCCGGTAATTCGGTACTTACTGTTGTTGCAAACGGAACATTTCCGAAGAAATCGAGCAGGTAAGAGTAGCTTAACGCGCGAATAAAGCGGGCTTCAGCTCTTTGTTTTACACTAACATCGTCGGTTTGTCCATCGGTTTGTTCCAGGAAGTGGTTTGTTAATGTGACGATGAAATACAAACGGGCATACAAGCCTTTGAGTTGCTCGTGTGAAGCGGTCCATTGACAGAAGTTCATTTCCGGAATACCAGGGTCACCCCACGAACACATTGCTTCATCAGTACATAGTTCATTAAAATTCCAGATTAAGCGCACAAAGGCTGAAGTACCTTCATCAACGTAACTGGCATCCAGGTCCGGAGTTCCCGATGGTCCTTCTTGCCCGGTAAGTGCCATTGACGCATATATCTTTGTGAATACGGCATCCTGGTCAAAAGTCTGTGTAATGCTAGGATCAATCGGTGTTACATCCAAGTCTTTGGTACAGGAGGAAACGCCGGCAAGTACCAATAGCGACAGGATGAGTAGATATGATTTGAATGCTATTTTTTTCATAATTGTGTCAAATATTATTGGTTAAAAAGTCAAGCTTACACCCAACATCGAGATGATCGGACGAGGGTAGATGCTGTTGTCGATTCCTCCAAAAATTTCCGGATCCAATCCTTTGTATTTGGTGATAACAAATGGGTTTTGAACTGATACGTAAATACGACCATTACTAATCTTATTCAGCAAATCAGTAAAGCTGTATCCTAAAGTAATGTTATCAACTTTCAGGAATGATGCATTTTGAACGTAGTAGTCAGAGAGGTAATAGTTGGTTTTTCCGGTAAAACCAGTTGCCAGCACCGAAGTAGGTTTATTGCTGAAGAATCCGGAGGTTGACCAAATACCGCTTTCACCAACGTTGGCATTACGGGCATCAACATCATTGTAAACGTAGTTGCCTAAACTAGCCCGCAGTGAGAATCCAAAATCGAACTGTTTATAAACGATTTTTGAAGAAAGTCCCATGGTGACGTCGGCTGCTGGCTTATGGAAGAAGTAGCGGTCGTCGTCGTTGACTGTTCCGTCTCCGTTACGATCGACAAACAAACCTTCAATTGGCATCCCTTCCGAGTCGTATACTTGTTGGTATACATAAAATGAGCTGGCGGGATAACCAACAGCATGAGCCTGAATTTTATTTCCGGTACCTGCCGATATGCTTCCAGTGGCAACGAATCCTTCACCACTTGCAGTTGTCAACTTCGTAATTTCGTTGAAGTTGTAAGTCAGGTTGTAGTTAACATCCCACATCAAATCAGGCTTCGAAATAATCTTATCGGTGATTGAGAATTCGAGACCTTGGTTTTTCAGGGAACCAATATTACTAATAACAACAGGCTTGAAGTTAGTACCGGCGGCAACATCAATCTGGTTCAGCAAATCTTTGGTTTCGCGATAATAGTAATCGATGGAACCGATAAGTTTGTTATTAAAGAATCCAAAATTAATGCCCGCATTATAAGTTGTTGTTTCTTCCCATTTCAGGTTTTCGTTATAAGCATCAGGCAAGTAAGTTGAATAGTAAGTGCTGCCAAATGGATAGTAGGCACCTGTCTTGCTCGCTGTATAGGTTGGCAAATATGGGGTGTCGTTTGATAAGTTCAGGTTTTGCTGACCGGTGATACCATAACCCAATCTCAATTTCAGGTCTGAAAGAACCGGGCTGTCTTTTAGGAATGCTTCTTCATTAACTTTCCAGGCGAAAGCGAATGACGGGAATAATCCCCAACGGTTATTTTTGGAGAAACGGGAAGATCCGTCGTCACGAATGGTAGCTGTAAATAAATATTTGTCAGCCAGTGTGTAATTCAAACGTCCGAAGAATGAAACGAGGTAATTTTCTTTTGCCCAGTCAACAACAGCTTCCTGGTAAGAATAACCGTCCAAACCTTCAGCATAGTAGCTTCCGTCTCGGTAGAAATGTTGCCATTCGTAACCTCCAATTACGTCGAAGCTATGTTTGCCTATTGTCTTAATGTATTGCAAGTAGCTGTTAAAAGAAAGGTTCTTTTTGAACTGCTTGTCCCATTTGTTATAGCCATGAGGGTGGTTTGTTGCAGCTTCCTTCGTGATATAAGTGTCTTCTTGTCCATCCGAAATATCAGCACCCAAGTTCATGTGAATACGCATATCCGGGAAGAAATGTAGTTTGTAGTCAATTTCTGCATTTCCAATAAAATCTTTCGCGTTTGAAGTCTGGTGTCTTTGTTTTAGCAAAGCAACAGGGTTGTTGGTTGCCAGAGAATTATCGGTGATTCCGATAGTTGCATCCGTAACATACCATTGCCAGTAACCTCCGAAAGTATCGTAGATGGAGTCATCAGAATAGACGGGCTGTGTTGGATCCATTGATGCAGCTGAGCCGATTACACCACCATCGACAAACCGGTTTTTGACAATCATGCCTTTTGCATTTAAGTTCAGCTTCAGGTGATTGTCGAAAAATGAAGGATTTAAGTTTACAGAAGCTGTATAACGTTCGAAATTAGATGTCTTGATGATACCATCCTGGTTGGTGTAACCAAAAGAAGCGCGATACGGCATGTCTTTCAATCCACCAGTAACACTGATGTTGTGATCATGACTAATTGCAGTTTGATAGATTTGATCTTGCCAATTCGTATTTTCTGTTCCAAGATTAGAAAGAATGTCGTCCTGGCCGGCATACAGATTATTTACATAGTCTCTGAATTCATCGCCGGTCATCACGTCTATTGTTTCGCGGATCGAGCTAATAGAGATGTTACCGTCGTACGAAACGCGTGGTCCTGTATTGGCTTGTCCTCGTTTGGTCGTAATGATGATTACACCGTTCGATGCACGAGAACCGTAAATTGCAGTAGCCGAGGCGTCTTTCAAGACTGTGAATGATGCAATATCAGCAGGGTTAATGGTGCTTAAGAAGTTAGATACCCCTTTAATGCCGTCGTTGTCCATGGCCAATCCGTCAACAACAATCAATGGGTCGTTGCTGGCCGAAAGAGATGATCCACCGCGAATTCGGATTGTAGCGCCTCCGCCCGGAGTTCCATCAGTCGATGTAATATTTACACCGGCAACTTTCCCCGATAACATATCCTGAGCATTTGTAACAAGGCCTTTATTTAGCTTATCAGGTTGGATTGCTGTAACCGATCCGGTTGCATCGCTTTTTTTAACCTGACCATAACCAATAACCACAACTTCTTCCAGGTTTTCAGTGTCCACTGCTAACTTAATGTTGATGGTTGTTTGATCGCCAATAAGCATTTCGGTTGGTTTGTAACCAATGTAGGAATATAGTACTGTTGCCCCTTTCTCAACTTTCAGGACATATTCGCCATCGAAGTTTGTGATGGTGCCAATTGTAGTTCCTTGTACGATAACAGTAACTCCGGGAAGGGGCTCGCCGCTTGCGGCGTCTGTAACCTTACCCGAAATACTAACGACTTGGGACCAGGCGGTGCTTGTTAGCAAGAGCGCCAGGGCCATTAGTAGAACATTTAAGTTTTTACGAATAATCTTCATGTTTTTTTAATTAGTTTGATTCAATTAGGTCACCGTTAATAATAAACATTAGTGCAGTCGATTTTATTCCGTTTCGTTATCCGATAGTGCAAGTATAAAAGTATATTTTAGTGATAGATACTGCTGCAAGCTGTGTTTTTTCTTGCAAACGTCACCGCAAACGTTTGCGGTAGATATGTTAGAAAACAGGTAGTTACTGGTGGGGTGTGTTTCGCGTGTTGTACGACTTTTTAATCTGGAATCAATAGGATTGTTTTGTTAATCATTGAAATGGTCGTTTTCTGAATCTGTTTTTAACAGCTTCAATACGATTGAACAGACTGATTTTAATTGGTTAAGGAAGGCTTGCTGATTCTATAACATATATAAGATGACAAAATGCTAAGATTCATGTTGGGTTTTATTTTTATCTTGCACAAACATCCAACTAAATAATGAAGAACAGTTCCATTACCATAAAAGATATTGCTCGTATTTTAGGTATTTCACCTTCAACTGTTTCCAGAGCGTTGAAAGATCACCCGGACATTAGTGCCGATACCAAAAAGGCTGTTAATGAATTGGCTACCCAATTAAAGTATCAACCGAATGCCATTGCCTTAAGTTTAAAGCAAAGCCGGAGTAATACGATTGGGGTGATTATCCCGGAAATCGTTCACCATTTCTTCTCTTCTGTCATTAGTGGTATCGAGGATGTGGCTTACGATGCCGGTTTTACAGTTATGATTTGCCAATCGAATGAAAAACATGATCGCGAAGTTGCCAATGCCAATATGTTACTTTCGCATCGGGTAGATGGTGTTTTGGTTTCTGTTGCGAAAGAGTCAACCAGCTACGAACATTTAAAATTACTAAAAGAGAAAGGTTTGCCTCTTGTGTTCTTTGATCGGGTTGTGCCTGATATTGAAGCTGACAGTGTGGTAATTGATGATGAAGAGGCGGCCTACAAGGCAACCCGCCATCTAATCGAGAATGGTCGGACGCAGATCGCCCACTTCTCGGGACCGGAACATTTACAGATTAGCCGTAATCGTAAAAGCGGCTACCTCAGAGCAATACGGGAGGCTGGATTACAGGAAGATCCAGCGTTAATTATACAGGCTGATAATTTTGAGAAAGCAAACAATGCCGTCCGAATGTTAGCTGATCACGACAACTTGCCTGATGGTATTTTTGCAACGAACGATCTGACAGCTGTTGGAGCCATGCAGGCGCTGCAAAAACTGGGAATTAAGATTCCCGAACAGATTGCTGTTATTGGTTTTAGCGATGGACGTTTATCTGGCATTACAAACCCTACCTTATCATCGGTTGATCAGCATGGCTATGAAATGGGGAGTACTGCTACCCGAATTTTGCTGAATCGAATTATGAACCCCGAGGAAGATTTCAGCCCAATAAACCGGGTTTTACAGGGCGATTTGGTGGTTCGTGAGTCTTCAATATAAGGAAAATCAACTTTTTTCAATTTTTTTACGCAAACGTTTGAAATGGTATTGGCAGACCGATTTTTGTCTTTTTTTAGTCTGGTGGTTGATTTACAGCATACTCGTTGATTTGTATTATTCCCGATTTCCACTTTATATTTGTTGCAGATCATCCGATAATTTACTTCGATTTTATTCCGATTTCGACTGAGTTACTCAGAATCCGACGCATGCAGAATTCCGTTTTTTCGGATTGAAGCATGGTGATTTCAGTTATTAATTTAAAAAAAGGTTGATAGCCTTTAAACTTAATTAGCTAATATGAAGATTAAACCTGCTCTTCGTTTTTGGCAAATCTGGAATGTCAGTTTTGGTTTCCTGGGAATTCAAATTGGTTTTGCATTGCAGAGTGCCAACGTAAGTCGGATTCTTTCCAATCTTGGTGCCGATCTGCACTCACTTTCCTTTTTTTGGTTGGCTGCCCCGGTTATGGGCTTAATTGTTCAACCAATTGTTGGAGCAGCGAGCGACAGAACATGGAACCGCTTTGGCCGTCGTGGTTCATACATCCTTGGTGGAGCATTTATTGCCGCTGTAGCCATGTGGCTCATGCCAAATTCAGCCGCCTTGGTATCCGTAATTCCAGCTTTGGTTTTCGGAGCCTTGATGTTTGCCTTGATGGATGGTTCCTTCAACATTACCATGCAACCTTTCCGGGCTTTGGTGGCCGATATGGTTCCCGACGATCAGCGTACGCTTGGTTATTCGGTACAGAGTTTCCTGATTAATACAGGAGCTGTGGTTGGTTCAGTCTTACCTTATTTTCTGACGAATATTCTGAAAGTAAGTAATACGGCTGCCGAAGGCGAGGTTCCTCCTTCTGTTATTTGGTCGTTTTATATTGGTGGTGCTGTTTTATTGCTGTCGGTTATTTGGACGGTTTTTAGAACCAAGGAATATCCGCCGGAAGTGTATTGTGCACAAAACGGTATCGACTATGAAGAATGGACGGCGTATGGCAAGCAAAAAAAGTCACTGGGTGAAAAGTTGACCAACTTTTGGCACCTGTTTACGCAAATGCCTAAAGTGATGGCTCAGTTAGCAATTGTTCAGTTTTTTTCCTGGTTTGCACTGTATGTTATGTGGGTTTATACAACCCCTGCAGTTGCGCAACACGCTTTTGGCACTTCAATTGGCGATGCTTCATCGGAATTGTACCAGGAAGCCGGAAACTGGGTAGGCGTTTTGTTTGGCGCTTATAGTTTGTTTGCTGCTTTATTCTCCATTGTGATGACTCGTATTGCCAAGGTTTTCGGACGAAAAACGACTTATGGAGCAGCTCTGTTGCTGGGAGGAGTAGGTTATATTTCCATGTATTTTTTCAACTCACCGAATTGGTTGATTTTATCGATGGTTGGCATTGGTATTGCCTGGGCGGCAATTCTGGCGATGCCCTATTCGATTCTTTCCGAATCATTACCGGCCGATAAGATGGGTGTTTACATGGGTATCTTCAATTTCACAATTGCAGGTCCGCAAATTATCTCGGGCTTTGTAGGCGGTTTCATCCTGAGAAGTCTCTTCGGAAATGAAGCGATTTACATGATGATTGTCTGCGGTGTTTCTATGCTGTTAGGAGCTTTGGCTGTCACCTCGATCAAAACACCTCGAGAAAAAAGACAATGAAAAAAATAGCTGCTTGCCTGTTCGACCTGGACGGAGTCCTGGTCGATACGGCCCGTTATCACTTTTTAGCCTGGAAAAAGCTGGCTGAAGAGTTGGGAATTGAATTTACCCTGGAACACAATGAGCTTCTGAAAGGAGTGAGTCGAATGGACTCGCTGGATATCATCCTGAATTTAGGAAAACTTCACTTGCCACAAGAAAAGAAAAATGAACTGGCAGATCAGAAAAATAAGGTCTATCTGGAATCCATTATGCAGATGGATGATGATGAAATTTTACCAGGGGTGAAAGAATTTCTAACGGATCTACGCCGGAAAAACATTGGCATTGCTTTGGGGTCTGCCAGTAAAAACGCACCCTTAATTTTGGAGCGCCTGAAAATCGAAAATCTTTTCGATGCGGTGATCGATGGTACCAAGGTCAGCAAAGCAAAACCCGATCCTGAAGTTTTTCTCAAAGGAGCAGAAGCTTTAGCTGTTAATCCGGAAGAGTGCATCGTTTTCGAAGATGCCATTGCCGGTATCGATGCTGCCTGCAATGCAGGTATGATGAGTGTTGGCGTGGGAGATCCTCAAACCTTAAGCCGGGCGAACTTGGTTATTCCCGGTTTCTCAGAGCTTACTCCCGATCAACTATTTCAACAAATTAATCAGGTTACATCTAAGACGAGTTTATGAAAAATTATATAAAACATTCGGAATGGCGGGTTATTGAGGAAGGATTTGTTCCGGATTATAACCGAATCTCGGAAAGTCTGTTCAGCATAGGAAACGGGCATACCGGACAACGCGCTAATTTTGAAGAAACTTATTCGGGCGATTCACTGCAGGGCAATTACATGGCTGGCGTCTATTATCCGGATAAAACCAGAGTAGGATGGTGGAAGAACGGTTACCCGGAGTATTTTGCCAAAATACTGAATGCAGCCAACTGGATCGGCTTGCGTATTCGGCTGGATGACGAGGAATTGGATTTAGCCAAAGCCGTGGTGGAGGATTTTACCCGTATACTTGATATGCAGACTGCCTTATTGACCCGAACTTTTAAGGCAAGCCTGCCTTCCGGGAAAAAGGTTGAGGTGATCGCTGAACGCTTTCTCAGCATTGCAGATAAAGAAGTTGGCGCTATTCGCTACCGCTTAAAAAGCACCAATTTTGAAGCTAAGTTAGGATTGTGTTCCTTCATTGATGGTGATGTGGTAAATGAAGATTCAAACTACGATGAGAAGTTTTGGGTTGAAACCGATAAAGATCATCGTTCTAATCAGGCTTTTTTGTGTATGGAGACCAAGAAAACCTCTTTCTTTGTTTGCCATGGCATTGAGACGCATTTGTATGTAAATGGATCAAAGGTCGAAGCTGCCCGTCATCCTTATACGGATGAAAAATTTGTAGCAAACACCTTCGAAGTTCAGCTGAAAGAAGGTGAAGAGCTTTGTATTGAAAAGTACATGGCTGTGAATTCCTCGCTTTATCAGCCCCACGAAAAACTAATGGGACATGTTAAGAGCAAGCTGGCCAAGTCTGCGCAAACAGGCTTCGATGAATTGTTTGAAGTACATCGCCAGAAATGGGAAAAACGTTGGGAAACAGCCGATATCATGATTAAAGGCGACGTGGCCGCCCAGCAGGGAATCCGCTTCAATATTTTTCAATTGATGCAAACTTATTCAGGTGATGATGAACGTTTGAATGTTGGTCCTAAAGGGTTTACAGGTGAAAAATATGGCGGTGTAACCTATTGGGATACCGAAGCTTATTGCTTGCCTTTCTTTATGGCTACAGCTCCCCAGGTTGTTGCTAAGAACCTGTTGCTATATCGGCATAAGCATCTGCAAAAGGCCATTGAAAATGCCCAAAAACTGGGTTTCAACGGTGGAGCTGCCTTGTACCCAATGGTTACCATTAATGGTGAAGAATGCCACAATGAGTGGGAGATTACCTTTGAAGAAATTCACCGGAATGGCGCAATTGCTTATGCTATTTATAACTACATCAATTATACCGGGGATCGCGATTACCTGGCTCCTTATGGTTTTGAAGTCTTGCTGGGAATTTCCCGATTCTGGGCACAGCGCATTAATTGGTCCGAAGATAAGAACGCATACGTCATGTTGGGTGTTACGGGCCCTAATGAGTATGAAAATAATGTGAACAACAACTTCCACACCAACCGGATGGCTGTTTGGACGATGAAATACACGCTCGAAGTGATTGATTTTCTAAAGAAGGAACATCCGTTTTTGTTTAGCGAATTAACCCGAAAATGGGCTTTCAATGAGAAGACGGAAACCGATCAGTGGCGCGATATTATTGAGAATATGTATTTCCCTTACAATGACAAGCGAGAGCTGTTCCTTCAGCAAGACGGATTTTTGGATAAAGAACTCATTCCTGCGGAAGAGCTGGATCCGGCTGAGCGACCGATTCATCAAAATTGGTCGTGGGATCGTATTTTACGCTCTTGCTATATAAAGCAGGCCGATACGCTTCAAAGCTTTTATTGGTTTCGTCGCGAGTTTGATGAGGAAACGCTTCGTCGTCACTTCGATTTTTACGAGCCACTAACTGTTCATGAGTCATCGCTTTCATCCTGTATTCATGCAATTTTGGCCGCCCGTATTGGTCGTGAGGAGAAAGCTTACGAAATGTATCTGCGGACAGCTCGTCTTGATTTGGATGATTACAATAACGACACCGAAGACGGTCTTCACATAACAAGTATGGGCGGTACCTGGCTGGCTTTTGTAGAGACTTTTGGTGGTATGGATGTGAAAGACGGCCAACTGTTGTTGAATCCGTTTTTACCTAATTCGTGGGAAGCATTCGCGTTCCGCATTAATTTCAGAGGAGCTCATTTGCAGATTCGCATGGGCAGTGAGCTTAAAATTACCAATCATAGCTCCGTTACTGTGGAGGTCGTGATATGGGGTGAACACTACCAACTGAAAGAAAATGGAGAATTGATATTAGCGAAGAAATCAGTTGCCCAATAATTTGTTAAATTGTAAGAAAAACCGAAAACCAATGAAACGCTATTTAATACTTTTTGTCCTGCTTGTCGGACAATTTAATTTACTGGTGGCTGCCGGAATCGATCGGGTTGAACCGATGTTTTGGTGGATCGGCATGAAGAATCCGAATCTGCAGTTGATGGTTCACGGCGAGAATATCGGGAGCAGCATGCCCGAAATCAATTATCCCGGTGTAACGATTGAAAGTGTGAGCCGGGTTGAAAATCCGAATTATCTTTTTATCGATTTGCAGATTTCGAAAGATGCACAAGCGGGAAGTTTTCCGATTGTCTTTAAAGCCGGCAAAAAGCAAACAGGGGAATTTCAATATGAATTGAAAGCTCGCGAACCGCATTCCTCAGAGCGCATCGGCTTCAACAGTTCGGATGTTATTTACCTGATAACGCCCGACCGGTTTGCAAACGGTGATCCGGGAAATGATGAGGTTGAAGGGATGAAGGAAAAGCCGAACCGGGCTGACAAGGACGGACGCCATGGTGGCGATTTACGGGGAATTATCAATCATCTCGATTACATACAAAATCTGGGTTTTACAGCTGTTTGGCTGAACCCGGTTCTTGAGAATAACATGACCAGGACTTCTTATCATGGTTATTCCACAACCGATTTTTATAAAGTTGACCCACGTTACGGGAGCAACGAGGAATACCTGGAACTTTCAAAAGATTTGAAGAAGAGAGGTATGAAACTGATTATGGATATGATTTTCAATCATTGTGGATCTGAGCATTGGTGGATGGATGATATGCCTATGCACGATTGGATTAACAATTATCCGGACTGGAAGCCGACCACGCATCGCCGTACGATTAACCAGGATCCGCATGCTTCCGAGGCAGATAAAAGGGCCATGTCGGATGGTTGGTTTGTTGAGACAATGCCTGATTTGAATCAGCGAAACCCCTTCGTGGCTACTTACCTGATTCAAAACAGTATTTGGTGGATTGAGTTTGTTGGATTGGATGGGATTCGTCAGGATACCTGGCCTTATCCTGATAAAACGATGATGGCTGAGTGGACCAAGCGCGTACTTGAGGAATATCCGCATTTCAATATTGTTGGCGAAGAATGGAGTATGAACCCCGCAATTGTCTCTTATTGGCAAAAAGGTAAAGTGAACAGCGACGGCTACAAATGTTATCTGCCAAGCCTGATGGACTTCCCATTACAAAATGCAGCGGCACGGGCCATGAATGATAGTGATGATTTTGATCACGGAATGATTGAATTGTATGACGCTTTGTCAAACGATTTCCAATATCCGGATGCCGGTAACCTGGTTGTTTTTCCGGATAATCATGATATGTCGCGTTTTTTTACGCAGGTTGGTGAAGATGTGAATAAGCTAAAATTGGGTGTTGCCTACTTTCTGACAACCCGAGGAATTCCGCAGATTTACTACGGGACAGAAGTGTTGATGAGTAATAAAGGAACGCAGGATCATGGCATCATTCGCAGTGATTACCCTGGTGGTTGGGCCGGTGATCCGGTGAATGCCTTTACCGGTGCAGGATTGACCGACGCTCAAAAGGACATGCAAAACTATATTCGCACGATTCAAAACTGGCGAAAGAATAAGACGGTTATTCACACCGGACGTATGATTCACTTTGTTCCGGAGGACGGTGTTTACGTTTACTTCAGAACCAACGAGGACGATACAGTCATGGTAATTCTGAATAAAGACACACAGGCAAAGCAGCTAACGACTGATCGCTTTAATGAAGTTATGAAAGGTTTTACAAAAGGCAAGGACATTATTAGCTCAAAAGAATTGCCTGATCTTTCAACAATAGCAGTTCCTGCTGAAACTGCTATGATTATTGAGTTACAGTAATGTTAAAGTTCCAAGTTCCAAGTTCCAAGTTCCAAGTTCCAAGTTCCAAGTTTTGAGTTTCGAGTTTCAAGTTGCGGGTTTTAACCGCAGAACTTGTCGCGAACTGGCTTCGGGAAGATGCAGAGAAACCGCAGAGAGATTGCTTCGCCCAGCATCGCGTGATCAAGTGGTTTCGTGTTTTCTATTGATATAAAAGCCCTAAGGGCTAGCTTTCTTGCAGCTTGTGGCTTTGTACTTGCAGCTCTTTAATCAAAGTTTCAAGTTGCGGGTATAGTTACCCATTTACAGGTCAGGGGCTGTTGCGGGTGTCTGGCTACTGATCACTTTACCGGCCAGCGTCCTTTTGAAATTTGGAATTTAAAACTTGGAATTTGAGATATCTTGCAGCTCTTTCAATCCTTCGTTCCATCGATCCTTCAATCATTATAGATGTCATTGGTAGGAGGTACAACAATGAAGCGATCTATACCTGAACGTTCAGACTTGTCCTGAACAACGAGATTGATGGGGTTTAATAGTCTGATGTTGAAATCTAACGATCTAAATCATAATGAAACAAAAATTAATCATATTTCTGACCGGTTTGTTGCTTTTGGCTTGCCAGCCCAAAACGAGTGTTGTTCCTGAAAAGAGAACGAGAGAGGGAAAACTGGTTGTATACCAGGTTTTCACCCGTTTGTTTGGAAACACGAATACAACGAACAAACCGTGGGGAACAATTGAAGAAAACGGGGTGGGGAAGTTTAACGACTTTACCGACCGCGCTTTAGATTCCATTAAAGCAATGGGCGTTACCCATATTTGGTATACCGGAGTACCACATCATGCGGTTATTCGTGATTATACCGCTTATGGAATAACTAACGATGATCCCGATGTGGTGAAAGGACGTGCTGGTTCTCCCTATGCGGTGAAGGATTATTACAATGTTGATCCTGATCTGGCGGTTGATCCGGCGAAACGGATGGAAGAGTTTGAGGCTCTGATCGAACGGACACACCGACACGGAATGAAGGTGATCATCGACATAGTCCCAAACCATGTAGCCAGAAATTACCATTCCATTTCGAAACCGGAGGGTGTAGCGGATTTTGGTCAGGATGATGATACCACCGTTGTATACAAACGCGATAATAACTTTTACTACATTCCCGGAAAACCATTTCTGGTTCCTGTTGCCGAAAATGGCTACAAGCCTCTTGGCGGTGAATCGAATCCTTTAGCAGATGGAAAATTCGCTGAAAGTCCGGCGAAATGGACCGGAAATGGTTCACGAAAAGCACAGCCCGATTTTAACGACTGGTACGAAACGGTAAAAGTAAACTACGGCATTCGTCCCGACGGAACGCATGATTTTGATAGTTTGCCCGCTGGTTTTGATACGATGGATTATAAAGTTCATTTCAATTTTTGGCAGGACAAGGATGTGCCGGACTCGTGGAAAAAGTTTCGGGATATCGCACTCTTCTGGCTCGATAAAGGTGTGGATGGTTTTCGCTATGATATGGCTGAAATGGTGCCGGTGGAGTTTTGGAGTTTCCTGAATTCGTCCATCAAAATGAAAAATCCGGATGCTTTTTTGTTGGCTGAGGTTTATAATCCTGCTCTGTATCGCAACTACATCCGGCTAGGGAAAATGGATTATCTGTATGACAAAGTTGAATTGTATGATACCTTGAAAAATATTATTCAAGGGCACGGGAGTACCAATCATATTGCTCCTATTCTGAATGGACAGGCTGATATTGAGCATCACCTGTTGCATTTCCTCGAAAATCACGATGAACAGCGCATTGCAAGTGCTGCATTTGCCGGTGATCCTGAAAAGGCAAAGCCTGCTATGGTTGTTTCAACTTGTATCAGTACTTCGCCAACGATGCTTTATTTCGGGCAGGATGTTGGTGAGCCTGGTGATGGAAATCCAGGTTTTGGATCCGAAACGCGAACAACCATTTTCGATTACTGGGGTGTTCCTGCTCATCAGCGATGGATGAATAACGGGGCTTTTGATGGAGGACAGCTATCTGAAAAAGAAAAGGCCTTACATCAATTTTATAAGACACTGCTTTGGTTCTCATCTCAATCGTCTGCCCTCACCGGAAATTACCGGGCAATTCATGGCTACAACCTGGAACATACGGAGGGATATAACGATCAGGTTTTCTCTTTTGTCCGTTGGAAAGGGGATGATCGCTTAATCATACTTTGCAATTTCAGCCCTGATAAGACCTATTCATTTCCGCTACAATTGCCATCGGATCTTGTTGCTAAATGGAAGCTCAAAGAGGGAGATTACAAATTGACAGACGTGCTTAGCGGAAATAATCACTATTGTTTGCACGTTGCGTCGGTTGAATCTCATATTGTTCTGAAAATAGCACCATTGGAATCATTTGTTTTTAAAGTCGAATAGGAAAAAAACGATATGTCGGACAGCATGAAAAATAATGTCAGGAAAGACAAACTTTAAATATGAAATAAGGTAAAACTGAATTACAAACTTTCGTCAGAATTTTTAACCAATATATATTGGAATTTAGTTAGTTTTATGATCAGATTCATTTTAGAGGCCACAATTTTGTGGCCTTTAAAGTTTGTTAAAGAGGTCGTGTCGGGTTGGTGTTGCAGAATTTTTAGCGCAATAAACTCTATATTTGAAGGCTGCTATGAATGAAACGACTCAATTATCTGATCAATTTCTCCTGGAAGCACTACAGGATGGAGAAGAAAAAGCTTTCGATTTTATTTTTCGGAAGTATTATAAGGCCTTATGTGCTCAAGCCAACCTATATGTCCATGATTTGGATCAGGCCCAAAATTTAGTGCAGGAGTGTTTCATTAAAATGTGGGAAATCCGGAATACTGTCGGCGAAATCAAAAATTTATCGGCTTACCTTTCCTTTATGGTTCGTAATCGATCGATTGATCATGTTCGGAAGTTTCAAAAAGAAACGGTAATTGAACAGGTGACAGAGGATGCTGGAATGACTGACTCTTTGGAAGATATTCTTGTTTCGCGTGAGTTTGAAGAGAAGTTAGTTGAGTCCCTGAGTTTGCTACCTGAACGATGTCGCCAGGCTTTTGAATACAGTCGTTTCGAAGGGTTGACTTACAACGAAATTGCACAGAAAATGGAGATTTCTGTAAAAGGGGTTGAGGGATTGATGAGTCGGTCATTAAAAATACTTCGCATTCAATTAAAGGATTACCTGCCGGTCTTAATGGCTTTTATGGGCTTGTGATATCCTTCCGAAAAAAAAAGAATAAAAAAAGTTAAATTTTCATGTAGGGTGATTCGTTATCGGTTTCGTCTAAAGTACAAATCGAGCTAAACGTGGGAATCGACAAAATTGAACCGATATTAATAAAATCTTTTTCAGGTCATGCTACTCCGGAAGAGGAACAGCAAATTGCTGACTGGATTGCCGAATCAGATGATCATTTGAAACAATGGGAACAATATCGGAAATTATGGACTGACTCAAAGTCCTTGCAGTACAACGATAAAATTAACCTGGAAAAAGCTCTTTTGAAGACTAAAAAGAGAATTCCTCATTTTCAGAAAGGAAAATCATTCCAATTACTTTGGTGGCATCAGGTTGCCGCTATTCTTTTACTTACCCTGCTATTTTCAGCAACCATTGAATATTTTCGGGGACATCCGGAAACAGAGAAGCCTATTGCCAGCAATGTTGTTTACCAGGAGATAAAAGCTGCTTATGGTACCCAAACGAAAGTTTCATTGGCTGATGGAACGAAGGTTTGGTTAAATTCAGGCAGTCGATTGAAGTTTCCCAACACTTTTGACAATCAGAAAACACGAAATGTTGAGTTAGTGGGAGAAGGCTATTTCGAAGTGCATCACAATCCGCATAAACCGTTTATTGTTCATACGCACGAACTTGGTGTTAAAGTTTTGGGTACAACTTTCAATGTTGATGCTTATGAAAATGCAGAGCATGTAACCGTTGCTCTGGTAGAAGGTAAAGTGAGTGTAATTAAAGAAGCCGGAAGTAAGTCCAATGAATTGTTACAGTTACATCCTTCGGAAGTGGCTGATTATAACGTTGACGAGAATAAAATAGTTTACTCCGAGAGCAATGATATTGGCCGCTATACGGCATGGAAAGATGGAAAAATTGTATTCTCTGACGACTCGATGGCAAAAATGGTGAGTCTATTGGAGAATTGGTATAATGTGGATATTGAAGTGAAGGACAACAGTTTGCTGAGCTATCACTTTACGGCCACATTTAGCGATGAATCTTTAGATCAGATCTTAAAATACCTTAGTATTTCTACTTCATTCAAGTACCGTTTTGTTGATCCGAAAGAGTTTGGCGGCTCTGCCGATCAGCGACGGAAAATTATCCTATATCAATAATAATCCTAAAAAACTAAATCGAATAACAGGGCTTATGAAATAAACGAACAGTTAAAAAAAGAAACAGGAAAGTGTTGGCGCGCTTCCCTGCTCATTTTTTCACCTGAACGGCTAATTCAGGAAAATTCAATTTGTATTAACGAATACTTTTCAAATCTATGAAAAAAAATGAAATCACGACAGGTTCCGACCTAAGGAAAACCTGTCTAAGAGTTTTAATTATGATGAAACTAACCGTTTTTTTTGTGTGTTTCGCGGTTTTGAGCAGTATTGCTTCCGGAAGCTATTCACAAAACACTAGGATTTCTCTAAACCTAAAACAAACGACAATAAAAGATGCGTTAAAGGGAATAGAGAATAGTTCAAATTATCTTTTTCTTTATAACAACGACTTGATTGACGTTGATAAGGTTATCGATGTAGATGCAGACAACCAGACTATCGAATCTGTTTTGAAAGAAATTTTCAAAGGGGAAGCGGTTAAATACGTGGTTATGGATCGTCAAATCATCATAACTCCCGATGAGGACGCTACCGTAGGAACTGCGGAGCAAATGAAAATCACAGGTTTGGTTACTGATACCAACGGAGAACCCTTACCAGGTGTTACCGTCTTGGTAAAAGGAACCACAAACGGGACAATTACCGATTTTGATGGTAAGTACACGATTGATGCAAAAGGAACCGACATCCTTGTATTCTCATTTGTTGGGATGAAAGCGATTGAAGTGCCTGCGAGTAAGTCTGTGATTAATGTGACTCTGGAAGAAGAAACCATCGGTTTGGAAGAAGTGGTTGCTGTAGGTTACGGTGTGCAAAAGAAAAGCGACGTAACGGGTGCTTCTGCTCGGGTTGGAGCCGAAGAACTTCAAGCGATGCCGGTTAAAGATGCTTTGCAAGGTATGCAAGGTAAAGCTGCTGGTGTCGATATTACAAACAGCCAGCGACCGGGTGAGGTTGGATCAATTAAAATCCGTGGTGTACGTTCAATCACTGCAGATCAAAACCCACTATATGTTGTCGATGGAATGGTGATTCAAAGTGGTGGTATTGAGAATATCAACCCAAGTGATATTGAATCAATCGATGTGCTAAAAGATGCCTCAGCAACTGCTGTATATGGTTCACGTGGTGCGAACGGTGTAATTCTAGTAACAACCAAACAAGGTAAAGACGGTAAGGTATCCATCAACTACAATGGTTCTGTTAAGATCAGTAAGATGTATGATGTGATGGAGATGATGAATGCCTCAGAATGGTTGGATTATTCTCGTTTAGCAAAAATAAACATGGGTACTTATGGTTCTGAATCACCAACCTATGCATCTGATTTAAGTACTTATGGATCGGTTAGTGCTTCATTTGCTAATATTGCTCAAGCATGGGATGGCACCTCTTATGATCCAAGTAAAGTTGGTAGTTACGATTGGTCTTCATTAGGGAAGCAAACTGGTGTAGCTCATGAGCATACCTTGAGTGTTTCCGGAGGTAATAAGAAAATGAAAGGGTATGGCTCTTTCGGTTATCTTAACGAGCAAGGTACAATCGTTGACCAGTCTTTCGAACGCTATACTAGTAAACTTGCCTTCGAAGCTACTCCTGTAGATTGGTTTACAATGGGTGTGAATGCTAACATTGCATGGTCGAACCAAAACTATGGATATAAATACTCAAAATCAGTAACCGGTGCCGGTGACTTCTATTCTGCTTTAAGATCCATGTTGCCATGGACTGTGCCTTACGATGAGAATGGTGATTATATTCGTGAGCCGAACGGTGATACAAACATTATTAACCCGATCAACGAAACCAAATACAACAAGAATCAACGTCAGAACTTGAGATTGAACGGTAGCCTTTATGCACAACTTGACTTTGGAGAAATGAGTCATGCTTTAAAAGGATTGAAATATCGTTTGCAATTCGGACCTGAATTCAATGATCAGAAGAATGGTGAATTCAATGATGCCAGAGGTATCAACGGTGATGGAAACAATGTTGGTTATAAATACACGCGTCAACGTATTGCCTGGACATTGGACAACTTGATTTATTATAATTTTACATTGGCTGATATCCACAAAGTTGGATTGACGATTATGCAGTCTGCATCTAAGTACCATTCGGATGACATGTCATTGAAAGCGAACGTTGCAAGTTCTACTGAGTTATGGAATAACTTGAGTTCTCAAGCGGATATTCAATCTTATGGCTCTAGCTTAACAGAGACTCAAATGGCTTCCTATATGGCTCGCGGTAACTATAGCTATAATGATAA
The DNA here is from genome assembly GCF_059905295.1 of Mangrovibacterium sp. Lineage (NCBI taxonomy): Bacteria > Pseudomonadati > Bacteroidota > Bacteroidia > Marinilabiliales > Prolixibacteraceae > Mangrovibacterium > Mangrovibacterium sp. The sequence continues at coordinate 3,894 of NZ_JBZQJF010000195.1, read as the reverse complement.
ATACTTGTTAACTGCCTCAATTCGTTGGGATGGTGCTTCGCAATTGGCCGAAGGTAACAAGTGGGCAACTTTCCCATCGTTGGCTTTGGGCTGGAGAATGGAACAGGAAAACTTCCTGAAGGATGTAGATTGGGTTAGTGCTTTGAAACTTCGCCTGGGATACGGTGTAACTGGTAACTCGGCTATTTCTGCTTATGCTACTAAAGGTGGTTTGATGACTACCTACTATAATTGGAGTGCTGATAATTCCTCTTTAGGTTATTTGGCTTCAGACCCATCTGCTAAAAATCCACCTAAGATGGCCAATCTTGACTTGGGATGGGAGCGTACTGCTCAGTATAACTTAGGGGTTGACTATTCATTAATCAAAGGCCGGGTTAGTGGTGCTGTTGATGTTTATTCAACCAAGACAACTGATTTATTATTAGCAATGACAATTCCTTCTTTGACAGGTTATACTTCAACCTATGATAATGTAGGTGAAACAAAAGGATGGGGTATTGATCTGCAAGTGAATACAATTAATATTCAGAAGTCTGATTTCGAATGGTCAACTGGTCTTACCTGGTCAAAAGATGATAACAAGATTGTAAAATTGGCGAATGGTAATAAAGAAGACATAAACAACTCGTGGTTTGTGGGAGAAAATATTGGTGTTTACTACGACTATGTATATGATGGCGTATGGAAAACCGATGAAGCTGCCGAAGCTGCTAAATATGGTCGTCTGCCAGGACAAATTCGTGTTAAAGATTTAAATGGTGATGGAACAATTGACGGAAACAACGACCGCCAGATTGTTGGTACTACTCGTCCTGACTGGACTGCAGGTATGACGAACACTCTTAGTTACAAAAACTGGGAATTTTCATTCTTTATTTATTCTCGTTGGGGAGGAATCTTTAAAGCAGGAGCAGCTACTTTGGATGGTCGCTATGCACAACGTAAGTTAGATTATTGGGTAGCTGGTACCAACGAAGATGCTGAATATTATTCTCCTGGTTCAAACGGAGAGGCTGCTGATACTTATGCATCATCTCAGGGATACCAGGATGGAACCTTCATCAAATTGCGTAATGTTAACCTTGCATATAAATTCAAGCAACAACAGTTAAATCGACTGGGAATCTCTTCATTGAAAATGTATGTTCAATGTATGAACCCTGTTACTATTTACAGTAAGTGTGATTATTTAGATACGGATATGATCAATTACGACAACAACACAACAACTATTGGTGCACCTGTGACAACCAGAAGTCTCGTGTTTGGTGTAAATGTTGGATTTTAATGTAAAAAATTAAGAAGATGAGATTAAAAAATATATTCAAAACATTATTGATAACTTCAGTCATTGGATCGTCGTTGGCCTCATGTACCAATGACTTCCTAAATGAAGATTATACAACCAGCTACAGTACGGCACGTTTCCAGACTCAAGATGGTTTGGATGAATTGACGACTGGTACCTATACAAAGCTTAAATTCCAGTTTAACTATGTTTGGGCAATCAAAGCCTATAACTTAGGGGTTGATGAATTTACGGATGCGAACAATGCCAGTCCGGATTATAACTGCTATAGTGCCGACCTTAGCTCAACTGAAACAGCAGTAGACCAGCCAATTTGGGATAATATGTATGCAGCGATTGAATCTGCTAATACATTGATTCAAAATATTCCATTGTATTACGATGAAACAAGTGACACTTACGAAACTCGTCTGGGTGAAGCTTATTTCTTCCGTGGATATTTTTATTTTCAGTTGGTGCAGCAATATGGAGGCGTGCCTTTGAAATTGACCCCATCAACATCGGTTGAGACTTATTTTACACGCGCTACATCGGAAGAATGTTACGCCCAAATTATTGCTGACCTGGAAGAAGCATACAAATATTTGCCTACATCTGTTTCTCAGACCGGACGCTTGACTCAATCAGCAGCAGCTCACTTTTTGGCTAAAGCTCACTTGACTCGTGCCAGTGAAATTAACGATGACTGGAACTCTTCTTATGTTGATGCTGACTTAACTTCTGTAATTAAATATGCGAAGGAAGTTGTTGATGCTCATCCTTTGGCGAATAATTATGCTGATTTATGGGATTATCAATATGCGAATAGTGATAATGAGTTAAGCTCGGAGATTGTGCTTGCTGCTCAATTCTCGGATGATGCAACTACATGGGGACGTTTCGGAAACCAAATGCACTTGTACTATCCTTCAGTTTATATGGATCTTGCCGGATGTACTCGGGATATCTCTGGTGACCGTGAGTTCTCTTATGCACGTGCTACAAACTATGCTTTGGACGTTTTTGACAGAGTAAATGACTCTCGTTTCTGGAAATCGTTTATCACTTGTTATGGTTCAAACAATACAAGTGCTGCTCCTTCATGGAACTCAAGTAACTATATGTTGGCTCCGGATACAATTAATCCAATCGCAGAAATTACAGCCGATGGAGATACTGTATTTGCAAAACGTTTTAACGGTGGCGAATTGGGGATAAAATATATCGTGAATGATGCAGGTGATACTCGTTACGCCCCTGTTACGAATGATGCTACCGGAGTCTTGAATGACGGATCAATGGAAAATACGCACACTTTTGTACGCTATTTTGATGGAGAAGATCAGGCTTGGGTTGGTGAGCATGGTAATAACGGCTATTACGGAAAGCAAAAACGTTCGGTAGCCTTGTCGAAATATCGTGATGGATACCGTACCTCAATTTCTTCTCAATTCGGTACACGTGATGGTATTATTGCTCGTTCTGCTGAAGATGTGTTGATGGTTGCTGAAGCTTATATCCGCCAGGGGAATTATAGTGATGCAATTCCGTATTTTAATGAATTGCGGGAGCGTGCTGCCTACAAAACCGGAGAAGACCGTTCTTCTCATATAGATGGTGGACAGGCTTATGCTAATAACGCCTACTGCGAAGGTAAAGGGGGTGGTTATTCTGCTGAAGGTGCGATCTATTGGGATAAGAATACCTATTATGAGTCAAATGATGATATGGCTGTAACTACAGCAGCCACTACTACTTTAATGACTTTAAATTCAGAGTCAGATATTTTAGATTCAGAGGTTGATAGCCCGATTTACGACAAATTAGGATGTACAAGCGATGCTGATAAGATGATGTGTTTCTTATTGAATGAACGTACTCGTGAGCTATGCGGTGAACAGTTACGTTGGAAAGATTTAGCTCGTACGAAAACATTGGAAGCACGTTGGAAAGCTTTCAACGATGGATATGTTCGTGGTAACACAGTATTCGATGCGAATACTCACTACCTGCGTCCTATTCCACAAAGCTTCCTGGATGGTATTACCGACGAAAACGGTAGTGCTTTAACTGCAGATGAGAAAGCAGCAATGCAAAATCCGGGATATTAATCCCGCTTAAAATAAACATCCCGCGTCCGGGGATGCTTAGTAGTTAGTTTAGTTAGAAAATAAAGAGGCTGTCCCTTGCGGGATGGCCTCTTTTTTTGTTGCAGTCATTCAATTGCTTTTTTTCTGAAAGTCCCTTCTGAGTTTCAAGTTTCAAGTTTCAAGTTTCAAGTTTCAAGTTCCAAGTTTCAAGTTCCAAGATAACCTGACAACTTCAGATAACAATGACAACCTAATGCAAGGAAACCTTTCCACTTTCATCCCTGTTGAAGATTTCCTCCGAATCATGAGTGTTTTCTGTGAAAGTCTTTTCAAGATGCGTTGAAGAGGATTGATTCTGCTCCAATAAATTTCCGCTAGCCTTACCAGGCGGGTTTTCATCTTTGGCTTGCCCCAAAGACGAAACAGAAAACGCAAGGCTGATTTTTATCTTCAGGTATCAGCTCCTGAAAGCTAAGTTCAGCCGAGTGATCTCCTTCTGCCGTCGGAGCTTCC
>NZ_JBZQJF010000194.1:0-5632 GCF_059905295.1 Mangrovibacterium sp. | reverse complement strand
GACTGGTTTTGTCGCCGAAGTTTACGGAGGTAAACCCAAAGAATCATTCCGAAGACCAAGGCCACAAGCCCGTATATAACGATATTTTCAACCAGTGTTTCACTCATATCAAAAAATCCAACGGTAACCAAAAGCCAGCGCCACACCAATATGAACCAGCATGATCAGCAACATGACCAAAGCAAAAGGTAAATGCGCAACATGCCAGTAGCGAAATAAATTTTGCATCGTTAGCAGCCGGTCAATCTTTCTGTTCAGCTTAATCTCATGCCGGATTAAGTATAGTAATTCTTTACGCATTTGATCGGATAGCAGGTTCGTTTTCAATCGGATTTTAATTTGTTGAACTACCCGCCTTTCGAACCAATACTTTCGTAGAAACCGGCTTAGGACATTTCCTCCGGTACGATCCGGGCGTGATTTAACGGCTTGAAGGATTTCCTCGGCCAGGAGCGAATCAAGTTGATATTTTTTCAACAACAGTTGCCTGAATTCTTCCTTCTTTAGTTCCAACTCCGTCAAGCTCATCTCCCGACCTTCAATCGTATGGGGGATTTGTAAATAAATATAGCGTCCTATGAGGCCACTGAGTACAACGGCAACCATGCACCAGAAACTAATGGATACGATTCCTCCGAATTTAAAAGCCGTGTGAAAAAGGACCAATACTGGTCCCAGGGAGCAAAGAAAGATGTGAAATTCGAGCCAGTACTTAAGGACGCCTACACGAGCAAACCTTCGTACACGCTTTCGGATCATATACATGCTAACACCAACAACCATAAGCAAGGAGCCTATAATTCCCAAACCATGTCCCAATAATCCACTTGGTTTTAACAATTGGTGCTGCTCGTGATAAAAACGGTCCTCAATTCCTAAACGATAATAGGAATAACCTTCAAGTAATAAATAGAAAAAGCTGGCAACAACCACAAGCACCATCATTGTCCGAATAGCCATTCGCATAAATCTGCTCATTTTCCCATTAAAACGGGAAAAACGGAACATCTAGTCTGTCAACAGCTTTATAACAGGTTTGCAACAAAAAAGGACGAGTGCCTTCAGAGGATTTCTACTCCCGATTCGAATAAAAGCGGCTCAGGATCGATCCGTCATTCACTTCCTTCGATAGCGACTCGATGGTGCTTTTCGGAACATCCAGCACATCCAACAGGATTAAACCATCGAGGCAGTTATTGAATAAAGGGTCGACGTTGAAGCCTACAATCTTCGCATTCAGTTTAATGTATTTCTTCAATAACACAGGCAAGCCGGTATTGAGTTCATCTACATCGCCAATAAATTTATCCAACATATTGATATCACCCAAATTTTCCATGATGACATTTATATTGGAGTCTTCAGTTTTAAATTTAAAAGCCTTCCGTGGCTTAATGTTACGAGCTGACTGCCAGTCGAAATGATGCGTCATAATAAATTTAATAATGAGCTCTTTCGACACATTCGAATAGTTATTGCTGATACTTACCGGCCCGATTAGGTAACGATATTCGGGATTTTTCAGCAGAAAATAGAGAATCCCTTTCCACAGCAGGAACAAAGACATGGGTTGACGCTGGTATTCCTTCACCACAAAGGAGCGCCCCAGCTCCAACGACTGCTCCAACACCGGCAGAAAACTCTCCTTCATTTTAAATAAACTTTGAAGGTAGAACCCGGCTGTTCCATAGTCGTGCAAAATGTCGGCACCTTTACCAATGCGGTAGGCACCTACCAACTTCTTCGCCTCGTCGTCCCAAATAAACAGCTGATTGTAGTAAAGGTCGAACTCGTCCAGATCAATTCCCTGGTTGGTTCCCTCGCCCACCTCGCGGAAGGTAAGCTCGCGCAAGCGGCCAATCTCATTCAACACGTTTGGAATCTTTTGCGCCGGGCTGCAATACACTGCAAAGTTTTTCAACTTAAACAGGAAGTACTGCTCCCCCAACTGCTCAATCTCCTGGCGAATAACTGCCGGATCAGTCTCGGGAACAATCGGCTCAACCTTGGGCTGTCGTTTCATCGAGTAATTGAAAAAGCGCTTTACCTCGATGCTGCTACACAGGCTGTATGTTTTGGCACGCAGGTAACGTCCAAACTGGTAGATCTCGGGAAAGTTGTCTTGTTCCTTGACCGAAATAGCTGAGCCAATGCGGATTTTCACCAGCTTATTCTTCTTATTCAGTAATTCGGATGGCAACTTGGCAGTACGCAAATTCGGGTGAATCTTACCAATGAGGTGAAAAAAGCGACTGTTCTTTCCAATAAAATGAACCGGTACAACCGGCACCTGGGCTTTTTTGATAAACTTCAGCACCGGGTACTGCCACTGGCGGTCGGTAATTTTATTATCGGCATCGTAACTCGACACCTCACCCGCCGGGAAGATACACAGGGCTCCACCCTTCTTCACATGCTCATAGGCATTCTTAACACCACCAATGCTCGACTTGGCTCCCTTGGCATTCTCAAACGGATTGACCGCCATAAAGAAATCGCTGATCGGCTCAACCCGTTTCAGCAGGAAGTTGGCCAACACCTTAACATCCGGGCGAACAGCACTGATCAGTTTAATCAGCAAAATGCCATCCAGCCCACCAAAGGGATGGTTCGAAACAACGATAAACGGCCCCGTTTTGGGAATCTTCTTCAAATCCCGTTCATCAAACTCATAATTGACTTCCAGAATGTCGAGTAAAGCATCAATAAACTCAACGCCCTGCTTATCGCCAATTTGCTGATAAATCTTATTCAGCTTGCTAAAACGCAAAACATACATGATAAATTTAGCCAGGCTCTCCCCTCCAAGGTACGCTAAATACGGACTGGCTTTCAAGATATCCTTCGGGTTTACAAGTTCCATCAAGTGTGTTAAAAATGTGCTGCTAAATGTAAAAAATCGATTTCTATTTCATTCGAATTGGGGAGTAATTTTTAATAAAATCGGCTACTGAAACCCTATTACGCTAAAAATAAGACCCGAAAGTCTTTTAAAATGTAGAAATCGCTCGTACCTTTGCAGCGAATTTAATTCCAGTTAACGCGTGAATTTACTTTATCAGAAATACAAAACAAGCGACTGGCTGCCAACCACTAAGAAAGAAGTACAGGAACGAGGTTGGGATCAGCTGGACGTGATTCTTTTTACCGGCGATGCCTATGTTGATCACCCTTCGTTTGGAGCAGCAGTGATTGGCCGTGTGCTGGAAGCCGAAGGACTGCGGGTAGCCATTGTGCCTCAACCCAACTGGCAGGACGACCTGCGCGACTTTAAAAAGCTGGGCGAACCGCGCCTGTTTTTCGGTGTTACTGCCGGAAACATGGACTCGATGGTAAACCACTACACTGCCAACAAACGGAAACGCTCGAACGATGCTTATACACCGGGTGGACAGTCGGACAAACGACCGGATTACGCCACCACGGTATATTGTAACATTCTGAAAAAGCTGTACCCCGATGTACCGCTGATTATTGGCGGCATTGAGGCCTCGCTACGTCGGGTAACCCATTACGACTACTGGCAAAACAAGCTGTACCCCTCTATCCTTGTAGACTCAAAAGCCGACCTGCTGTTCTACGGCATGGGAGAAAAGTCGATGGTAGAATATGCGCGCCTGGTGCAAAAAGGAGTTGATCCGAAAAGCTTAACCAACCTGCATCAAACAGCCTTCTTAGTCGATGCCGGAGAGCATTACCCAACCCAGAAAAAATGGAAAAGCCTGGAGCTTCACTCACACGACGATTGTCTGAAGGATAAGAAAATGTTTGCCCAGAACTTCATGCACATTGAAGAGGAATCGAATAAAGTTGATGCCAACAAGCTGGAGCAACGAGTAGGCAAAAAAATGGTGGTAGTCAACCCGCCATGGCCTCCTATGGAAGAAAAGGAAATCGACCATGTGTACGAGTTGCCCTACACTCGTTTGCCCCATCCGAAATACAAAAACAAAGGAGCCATTCCGGCTTACGATATGATTCGCCACTCCATTAACATCCACCGCGGATGTTTTGGTGGCTGTACCTTCTGCACCATCTCGGCCCATCAGGGTAAATTTATTGCCAGTCGCTCACAGGCTTCGGTGATGCGAGAGCTGGAGCTGGTTACACAAATGCCCGACTTTAAAGGCTACATCTCCGATTTGGGAGGTCCATCGGCCAACATGTACCAAATGAAGGGTATTCACCAGGAAATTTGTAACCGCTGTAAACGCCCGTCGTGTATTTTCCCCGATGTGTGTAAAAATCTGAATGTCGACCACAAACCAATGCTCGACCTGTACCGCGAAGTACGCAAGCATCCCAAGGTGAAAAAAGCATTCATCGGCAGTGGTATCCGCTACGATATGATCCTGCACGAAACCAAAGACCCGCAGGTGAACAAAAACAACATGACCTACCTGCGCGAGGTGGTAAAACATCACGTATCGGGCCGGTTAAAGGTAGCCCCTGAACATACCTCCGACGATGTGCTGAAAATTATGCGCAAACCGTCGTTTAAGTTGTTTTACAAGCTGAATAAGGTGTTCAACGAGATTAACAAACAGGAAGGACTGAAGCAACAGCTGGTTCCTTACTTCATCTCGAGCCACCCCGGCTGTAAGAGTGTCGACATGGCCAACCTGGCTGCCGAAACCAAACAGCTCGACTTTAAGCTGGAGCAGGTGCAAGACTTTACGCCTACACCGATGACCCTGGCCACGGTGATTTTCTACACCGGTTTTCACCCCTACACCATGGAAGAGGTGTTTACCGCTAAAAGTAAAAAAGAAAAATTGAGCCAGCGAAAATTCTTCTTTTGGTACAAGCGCGAGTACCAACGTGAAATTCGTGACGAATTAACTCGCCTAAACAGGAAGGATTTATTGAAGAAAATCTTAAATTAGAGACTTTATACTGACATACTAAAAAGGATGCGACTCGCTCATGCGACCGTGTCCTTTTTTTATTTCGAGTTTCGAGTTCAAAGTCTAAACAAACTGACCGTGTGAGTCAAAGTCACCCGGTCAGCTCTCTGTTATCCCGAGCCGAAATATCACCACATCCGACGAGTATATAAAGGGAAGAGTAGCCAGTAGCTGGGAATCAGGGATTTTCAGGCCCATAACGTTTAAACAAACCATAGAGAAACTTCAATTGCTCTTTGTTCAGGTTATGGTTAAAATCGACACAGTATCCATCTGAATCCAGGTATACTTCCAGGTAGTTGGTATATCTGTCATAAAAGGCATCTTGGGAATCATAGGCCATTGTGTTAAAAACATCCGCTATTTCAAATCCATGACTTTCGCCATATTCATCCACCCGGTAACTTTTTGATCTTTTATCCCGACGACCATCAGGCATGTAACTATAATATTCATAGATCAAAACTTTTTCACCATGAGGTAAAGGGATTGTTCTTGCAGGCAGTCCCAGTCTTGCCTCAACCGTGTTCTCTTTTTCCGTAATAAGGGCATAACCGATTGCTCTATTCGTTAACCGGGTAGTTGATGTGCAAGCACCAAAACAAACCGACAAAACAATAACCATTAAGCTTTTTTTCACAACTCCTTGATCTTTGGTTTTCCTACAGGACTTTTCTACGAAAAAGGAAATGGAATTGTTGGAAGATTGAAATGAACAGCATGTT
>NZ_JBZQJF010000193.1:0-4073 GCF_059905295.1 Mangrovibacterium sp. | reverse complement strand
AGCTGATTTAATCCAAGGATTTCGTTAGAGCAGTTGCCCCTTCGCTTGGTTTAAAGGTGGAGGGGTTTTGTTTGGGGTGATATGGTGGTTTCAGGTTCGTCTGCTCAGTACTTCGGTTCCTGTTTTTTATTCACCAGCTGAGCTTTAGTCAGCAGGTGAATTTTAGTTGATTGAGCTGGTAGCTCCAAGTCCACCTGCTCAATAGTTCAGGAAGATCGCGGTTATATTTCGCTTAGAATTGCTTTGGCTTTAACAACCGAAATTACCTTTTCGAAACTAATGCTCAGTTTGTTGTTCTTTTCTTTCATGCGGCATTTGTTCGGATTTTTCTGCACATAGCTCAGTACCCGTGTAAATACTTCGGATTGATAGAAGGGTGATTGCTGGTCGGAAATGAAGTAGCAGCTCATCTTTTTATTTTTCAGGATGATGCGTTCGATTCCTAAACTGATAGCAAGCCAACGAAGTCGAACAACTTCGAGCAGTTCAATACTTGGTGCAGGTAGTTTACCAAAGCGGTCAATCAGGCTCAGCTCAAAATGTTCCAGGTTTTCTTCGGTTTCCATGCTATCGAGCTCGCGGTAAAGCAACATCCGTTCCGAAACGCTTTGGATGTAAGCATCGGGGAACAACAGCTCCATATCGGTATCGATCTGGCAATCGCTGATGAATTTGTTTTGCAGGAAAGCTTTGCCGGCATCTTCCTTTTCGTCGGCAAACAGGTCTTTGTATTCGGTTTGCTTCAACTCCTGAATGGCTTCGTTGAGGATGCGGTGGTAGGTTTCGTAACCGATATCGGCAATGAAACCGCTTTGCTCAGCACCCAGCAAGTCGCCGGCACCGCGAATGTCGAGGTCGCGCATGGCAATATTGAACCCGCTGCCCAATTCAGAGAATTCTTCGATTGCCTGCAGACGACGGCGGGCTTCGGTACTAATGAGCGACATGGGAGGCGTTAAAAGGTAGCAGAACGCTTTTCTGTTTGAACGGCCAACACGTCCACGCAGCTGGTGCAAATCACTCAATCCGAAGTTCTCAGCATGGTTGATGATGATGGTATTCGCATTCGGAATATCCAGCCCGGCTTCAATAATCGTTGTGGCAATCAGCACATCCTGCTCGCCGTTAATGAAGTCGAGCATAATTTTTTCCAGCTTGGGACCTTCCATCTGGCCATGACCAACAGCCGTTTTTACACTGGGAACAATACGTTTAATGGTGGCTTCAACTTCGTAGATATTCTGTACCCGGTTGTGGATGAAGAACACCTGTCCGTTACGAGCCATCTCATATTGAATGGATTCGCGAATGATATCTTCGTTGAAGCCATGCAGCTCGGTAACAATAGGGTAGCGGTTTGGTGGCGGAGTTTGAATAATCGATAGGTCGCGGGCACCCATCAGCGAGAATTGCAGGGTACGTGGAATCGGTGTTGCGGTCAGCGTCAGCGTATCGACGTTCACCTTCAGCTGCTTCAGTTTTTCCTTTACCGATACGCCAAACTTCTGCTCTTCGTCAACAATCAGCAAGCCCAGGTCTTTAAACTTCACATCTTTACCCACCAGGCGGTGTGTGCCGATCAGTATATCAACTTTTCCATCGGTCACGTCTTTCAAAATCTTTTTCACCTCGGCAGTTGGGCGTAACCGACTGATATATTCCACCCGGACCGGGAAATCTTTGAGCCGGTCGGAGAATGTTTTGTAATGTTGAAGGGCCAAAATGGTTGTTGGAACAAGCACTGCAACCTGTTTGCTGTCGGTTACAGCTTTGAAAGCTCCGCGAACAGCAATCTCGGTTTTTCCGAAGCCCACATCGCCACAAACCAGGCGGTCCATCGGGATGGGACGTTCCATGTCTTCTTTGACTGCAGCAGTGGTTTTCACCTGGTCGGGGGTATCTTCAAAAATGAACGAAGCTTCCAGCTCGTCCTGTAAATAAGAATCGTGCGAGAAGGCATGGCCCATTTCCTGTCGGCGTTTCGCATAAAGGGCAATCAGGTCGCGGGCAATATCTTTCACCTTCGACTTGGTTTTGTCCTTCAGCTTTTGCCAGGCACCACTACCCAGTTTATTAATTTTCGGCTCAACGCCTTCCTTGCCTTTGTATTTTGAAATGCGGTGCAACGAGTGAATGCTCACCAGCAGCACATCGTTGTCGCGATAGGTCAGTCGGATGGCTTCCTGTAATTTACCGTTGATCTCGGTTTTCACCAGCCCGGCAAATTTGCCAATTCCGTGGTCGATATGCACCACATAGTCTCCCGGACTCAGCTTATTCAGCTCCTTGATGGTGATGCTTTCCTTTTGTTCCTTTTTGCTACGGGTTTTGAATCGGTGATAACGCTCAAAGATCTGGTGATCGGTATAGCAACATACCTTCAGATCGTGATCCACAAAACCTTCGTGCACCGTAAAGTTGAGTGGTGTAAACTTTACATTCAATCCTTGATCATCGAAAATTGCTTTCAGGCGTTCAATCTGTTTCTCACTACTCGAAAGGATGAAATTCTGATAGCCGTTAGCCAGGTTTTGCTGCATATTTTGAGCCAGCAGTTGGAAGTTTTTATTGAAAACAGGCTGCGGAACACTGTTGAATTCTACTTCATTGTCCCCCTTAAAGCCGGCTTGTGAGTTACAGGCAACCAGGCGAAACGGGTTTGCTGCTTCCCGGAATTCCTTTCCCGAAACAATGCGTTCGGCAATATCTTCTTCCTGTCCATCCAGCCCAATGGTGCTGGTGTAAAACTGGTCCATCAGTTCGCTGATCAGTTGCAGATCGTTGAAAAAAAGCAAGCTGCTTTCCGGTATAAACTGAAGAAAGTTTGACCGGTTGGCATCCTTCAAACTGCTTTTGACATTGGGGATGATGACAATCCTGGGAAGCTGATCTTTCGAAATTTGCGTTTCAATGTCGAAACTGCGGATGGTGTCCACTTCGTCGCCAAAGAAATCCAGACGATAGGGATCCTCATTCGAAAACGAGAAGATATCAACCAGGCTACCGCGAATGGAATATTGACCAGGCTCGTACACAAAGTCAACCCGCTCGAAACCATATTCAAACAGTACGTCGTTCAGGAAATCGATGGACAGGTTATCGCCTTTATTCACCGCAAAGCTATTCAAATCCAGTGCTTCGCCGGTAATGACCTTTTCTACCAATGCTTCGGGGTAGGTCACAATCTTAACCGGGTTGCCTTGCCGCACCTGGTTCAATACCTCGGTGCGCTGAATAATGTTTTCCTGCTCCAGGTGTTCCGGATGGATCATCCGTTTGTAAGATCCGGGGAAAAATAACAATTGACTGTTGGTTTGCAGGTTCCGCAAGTCGTCGTAAAAGTAGGCAGCTTGCTCCTTATCGTCCAGGATGTAGACTTGTACCTGCTGCTCTTTTTCGGCCAACAAGGATGCAAAAACGGTTTTTAACGATCCTACCAGACCTTTGAGTTGTGTCTTCGATCCGGTTGTTTCAATCAGGTTTAGCGCTTGTTGAACGATTTTGTGTTCGCGGTATAATTTTCGAAAATCTGCTAATTCCAAGGCTGAAAAATTTTGATCGCTAAGATACAAAATAGTTTTGGGCATTCGGTTCAGGACTGTTAAAGGTCCTAAAAAAGCAGGAGCTAATGAACTAAAATATCTCCCTTGTGTTTAAGTATTCAGATATCTAGATGTGAAATCAAAAAGACGACCATGTTACACACGAATTTGAAACACGTTCTGTCAGCTGCCGATCACCAAAAGCTGATTTCTGAAAACGAAAATGTGATGATTTGCTGTGGACGAATGGGACCTATGTGTATTCCGGTTTATGCTGCAATGACGAAACTGGAAAACCAATATCCGCAGGTTGTTTTTGCCGATATGGAGTTTGATATTCCTGAGGCAGCTGTGATTCGCGATGCTCCGGAGTGCCGGAATTTTATGGGCCTTCCGTTTGTGATGTATTATAAAAACGGGCAGGTTGCACATGCCTCAAGCAGCATTCTGTCGACCTCGCAAATTGAAGAGGTTTTGACTAAAAAGTTATTGAAATAGCAGTCTCTGAAATAGTGAATTTAGGTTTTTGTT
>NZ_JBZQJF010000192.1:0-6702 GCF_059905295.1 Mangrovibacterium sp. | reverse complement strand
TTATTCCCATGTCAATCTTTTTCAACCCATTTATCGGGGTGTGATTTTAAGCTGTTTATTTCTTGTCTGCTCATTGCATTAAAGTTGCCTAATTATCTTTGTGTTGCTTATTGCTTAAGCCCCTTCAGGGGTTTGGGGTAAAGTTTTCTCAAACAAGAACCAATCTCCTGATGGAGATTGGTTCTTGAATAGTCAGGGAATGATTGCCCTAATCTGGCTGCCCCAGGGACCTGTTTTTCCGTTACGGTTAACCCATCGGGCATAGGCATACACCGTACTCCCGCGTTGGTTTGGTCCAAAAACAATTTCCTGGTGTGAGCGTGCTATAAAGTAATGCGTGACACACTCGTCGATGGAGGCAGGTACTTCACCACCAACTTTACAAGCAATTTCGCAAAAAGCAACACCATCGGGTTTGCGGTGCGTATTACTTGTTGTCGATGTGGCATAGTTTACATGCAAAACCGAAATATCCTCGGTGCTTAAATTGATCACCGGTGAGGAGACAGGGGCATCATAAGCGGTTCTCCCGCCTACGTTTACATCATAGATATGAAGCGTATCACGATCTTTAGCCGAAATCGCATCATTGTAAAGCAGGTATCGATTGTAAATCGAATAGATTGTAGATTCAAGGACATTCCACGCATCATTACGTGCAGCAGTCATGGCCGGGCTTTGCGTTTGGCTATTGTTGCATTCCTCATATTTGAGTTCATAATCTTCGCTTTCAATGGTCGCTTGGGTGACTATGGCTTCGGGAATGCTCCATGCAGTTGCCTTTTCTGCAAGCGATTGCATTAAAGTATGTTGAAAACCAAACTTTTCTGCTAATGTCTTGGGTACTGTAAACGAACGTTTAATCATATTTCATTCATTTAATAATAACCAGTAACTATATCGTATCGAATCAATCGGCTAATGCAGATTGATATAAGGAAGAGAAATGGGAACGGATCAGTTTAAGCGTGGTACTGCATCCCGGTATGCAGGCTGTTATGGGCCGGGGAGCCGGGCGGTAAGTGAAGGGGCCACCAATGAGCTATGACATTGGTGGTGGCCTGGGTAACCGCTGAATCCCAAACCATTGTTCCCCTTTTTATGGGTTGCAGGTTTTCTACTGGCCGAACAATCCAAAAACAAGCTGAGTTTCCATTAGACTGTAAAGCTCCTCCTGTTTCTGAAGCTTTACTTTTAGAATCAGTCCTGCTGTTAATGCTCGGTATATGTTTTAAGTGTTTGTTGGTCTGTTGATTGTAGTCTTTTATACTATTTGAAGTGACGACGCAACTGTTCATTTGCACGACGTTGTTAATCATTTGCGTCGCGTCTTTATTCAGTTCCAAAGCAACTTTATCCAGTTGCATGACAACTTTGTTCAGTTCCGTCACAACTTTGTTCAGTTGCATGACATCTTCATTCAGTTGCATCACGCTTCTAATCATTTGCGTAACGAAACCGGCTAGTTTGATAGCAACTTTGACCTGTAGTGTGTAGGAAATGAACAGATGCGTGACGGAAATGAACGGTCGCGTGACGCTTCTAACCATTTGTGTGACGCTTCCAGCTTGTTTCGTCATGGAACTGACTGGAAACATGACATAACTATTCATTTGTGTCGTGTAACTGAATAGTTTTATATTGCTTCTGTTCATTTGCATGAAGGAACTGGATAGATGAGTGACACAACTGGAAGCATTCGCAACCCATTTCGCACAATTCGTCATAGTATGTTCAATGAATACTTGAGTCATAATTAAGAATGTTTGTAAATCAAGGTCCTGTTTGATTATGAAATAAAATTACCCCTGTTAAATACAAAAGTCAAGGCGCAAATGTACAGTTGCGTATTTAATTTAATGTTGTCGAGCATATCGGGAGAATGTAGTCCCTGTGATCTGTCGTTGAACAATATTTTGAACAACTCTGGCGGGGAATTAGGAACTTCCGGAAACCTGGAACCGCGGAAAAAACTGTCATTCCCGCTATGCCCCATTTAATTGGGGGTTGGTACTCGCAATGACGAAGCGATTTTGCGAACCTTTTCGAGGGATCTTAGAAAGTAACCATTGTAGCATCCCTTCTCCCTATAACTAAGAACTGATATGAAGTTTTAATTAGAATTCATCGCTATACCCTTCCCCTAAGGATAAAAGAGAACCATACACCTTACTTTTATCGTGTCGTTTGCCGCAAGTGTGAGCATTCGGTGAATGGATATTTAATTCAAAAATTTAACATGCCATGATTGATATTACGATAGATCAGATGACAGAAAAATCGTGGACAGATGTTGCACGAATTTATGAGTCAGGAATTGCGACCAGGAATGCAACATTCCAGACAGAAGCCCCGGATTGGAATTCCTGGGACATGGCCCATCGCAAAGATTGCCGGTTGATCGCACTGATTGATAATAAAATTGTTGGTTGGGCTGCTTTGTCGGGTGTTTCGAGCAGACCCGTTTATGCCGGAGTTGCTGAAGTGAGTGTGTATGTTGATCAAGATTACCGGGGTAAAGGAGTTGGTGATCAATTAATGGACTCCTTGATCAAAGAATCTGAGATAAACGGAGTTTGGACTTTGCAGGCAGGTATTTTTCCTGAAAATGCAGGTAGTTTGAAATTACACCATAAACACGGATTTCAGACAATCGGAGTTAAGCAACGGATTGGTAAAATGGATCATAGCTGGCGCGATGTAGCCATGTTGGAAAGGCGAAGTAAAGTCGTAGGCATTGATTGATTTAATCAGCCTAGCTACCATGCGGACATTTTCATATTGCCCTTGTAAAAATACTGCCACGCGAAAAAATCGCATGGCAGTGGGGTCGTGTTTATTTATTGAGGGATCTAAGTCGTTTTTTTATGCACAGCCAAAACCTGTAATCGGTTTATCGGGGATATAATCGGTGACTTGATATTGCAACGATCTCGGCAGACTGATGGCAGGTGTATTATCGTTTATAAAAGTCAGCCTGTCTTCTTCAAATACAATTTTCAGGGGTGATAGAAAGAACGTATTTTCATTGCAATAGCTTGATATAATCTTCGGAGAAAAGCATTGCGATTCAATGCTCCCATTGGTTACAATAACCTGGTTTGAAGAAGTTGTGATACTTTGTATTGATCCGTCTTCGTAGAAATTAATGGAATGGTTTTCAGCATGCATCCCATTTGGATCTCGGTCATAAACCTTTAAGCTGCCAATTGGACTCTCCATGGTCATTTCATCAATCGGTTCAAAGCCTTTGAGCTGGCCATTCGGATGAAAGCAAATTCCTTTGTGGATTCGTACTTCGCCAGTTGGGATATTTATTTTGACCTGCTCACCTGGCCAAAAAAGAATACTTTCGAGCTCGCCGGTTTCATAAAATTGAAGGTAGATTGGTTTAACCGATATCGTTCCTATAGATGTTGGTATCTCAATGGTTTCGGCTAGTGCGTATTCGTTCTCTTCAGTCCAAAAACCGGAAACCTGCCCATTTAGGGGGAAACTACGCCAAAGCGATCCGTTTTTATAAAAGATCAGTAATTCCGACTTGACTGCCCCAATGGATGTTGGTATTTCGGTAGCCTCTTCAAGTGGTAATGATTTCAGTTCCCCGGTTTTATAAAATTTCACAGGAGCTTCCTTCTTTCGTCCTTCTTCATCCAGCGTATATCGGGGAATTAGATTGCCTACCGAGGTTTCCAGGATTACCTCTTCGCTGACCAAAACGGTATCAATATTTCCATTCTTATTCCTTGAAATTAAATGGTTACCGGAATTGAATTTTTCTTGCATGTTCATGACGGAGCTATCTTTTTGTGAATATTTCTGACTCGGATTTGTCTCGTTGAGGCAAGTACGAGAACTATTTCCAATGCAATGATAATGAGAATATGCTCATTTTATAATTCAGTGAACTGTTATCATTTAGTTTGCTGTCAATTATTAACCTTAACTATAGACTGCAGAGATAGCTTGTCCTTATATGCTAATAGAAACAGCTTAACCAGACCTCCTTCAACAAATTTTTGGTAGGTTTGTGTATTCGCACCAAGCTCAATTACTCATGAAAAAGACGAACTACATACTCCTGTTGATTTGTGTCGTGCTGTTTGGCCTGCATGCCAGCGCTCAAACTTACCAGGCTACTGTTTCACCCGGCGAAAGTATTCAGGCTGCTATTGAAGCTGCCCCGGACCAGCCGGCCGAACCGTATGTCATTCTCATTCGAAACGGAATTTACCACGAGAAAGTCATTATTGACAAACCTAATATTGTGTTGGTGGGGGAGAACCGCGACAGTACCCGCTTGATTTATGCCGAGTTGGCGTCGAAACGGGAAAAGCAGGATTATAAAGGGAACCCGGTTGGCAACGGAGTGATTGTACTGCAGGAAGGCGCTGACGATTGTATCATCAGCACCATGACCATCTATAACAACTACGGAAGCACCGTAGAAGCCACAACCGCTCACCAGATGACCATCTATGGCCGTGCTACGCGCACCATTGTAATCAACTGTAACGTTTGGTCGGATGGCAACGATGCCCTGTCGTTATGGGCACCCAACGGCGATGGTATGTATTATCATGCCGACCTGGATCTGCGTTGCCCGGGAGTTGATTTCCTGTGCCCGCGCGGCTGGTGTTATGCTACTCGTTGTTCGTTCTACGGCGATGGCCGCGCCCTGATTTGGCACGATGGCCGTGGTAACTACGATAAAAAGCTGGTGATCACTCATTCGCACTTCGATTCGAAAAGCCCGGTAACCCTGGGACGCTATCATCACGATGCCCAGTTTTTCCTGCTGCATTGTACGATGACCGATAAAATTATTGACCACCCGATTGGTTATGCCTATACGGATAAGGTGCTGGATCCCTGCCCCTGGGGTCAACGGGTTTACATGTACGATGTAAAACGTGAAGGTGGTAACTTCAAATGGATGAAGAATAATCTCGAGGAAGCAAAAGGTTCGCCCAAGCCCGATGAGATTACAGCCCTTTGGACCTTTGGTGGTGCCTGGGATCCGGAAGCTAAGATCAAATTGCTGGGTACAGTGTTGGCTTATTGACCGGAATTCCTACTTCCAGTTTTGAAGTTTTTCCAGTTCGTCACTAAAATGTAGCATATCGGGGTTTTCAGGTTCGGCCAACCGGTATACCATGAGAACTTGTTTCAAATGTTCCGTGTCTTTGCGAGCCAGCAGCTGACGGGAATAGGAATAACAGATAATTCCAAGGAAACCATTGAGTCGTTTCCAGGCCATTCGCTGAATCAGGTCCGGTTCGTTTGTTGCTTTTTGATGCAGGCTTTCAATCTCACTTTTCCACCAGTTTTCATCTTTCTCCATTAAAGCTTGTGTCAATTGCTGACGGCGTGCCATTTCTGTTTTTAAGCTTTCACCGAGGGCTGCCAATTGTTGTTGGTAGGCCGGAGAACTGCTCAACGTCTTCGTATTTTTCTCGAAGGGAAAAAGAGCATTAAAGGACGATACGGCTCCCATGTTTCGATCCAGGCAGGTCGCTTGCAATAAGTTCCCGGCTTTAGTCAGCGAATCGATGCGTTGTTGCTGCCTGTTGACATAGTCGGAAAGCTCAGCCTTGTTGGCTGATGAGTCAGCCAGGCGGAACCAGCCCCAGGCATTCGTCATTCGATCAGCATCGGGCCACTCGTGTGAGGCATTGGTAAGCTCGATATGGGTATTGGAAGGCAGCTGATCCGGTTGAAAAAGATATTGAGCTGCTTCGGAGAAGTTAAAATCATCCATGCCTATTAAACCCAGAACAGTACCGTGAATAGCACGCAATTCACCGGGAGATGCAAATGCGCCGGCTGCAATAACACCAGCAATAGGATGCGAGCCGGCATACGATAATGCCATTCGGGCCCCACCGGAAAAACCGGCAAGGTAGACTTGTCCATTAATGGGAAATTTTTCCGATGCTTCGATGATCAAGGCATTTAACTCCTGCATATAATTTGGGTCGTTATTCTGAATTTGATTCGATGCCAGTAATATAGCCGGATAGTTGGTGACAGCCTCCTGTAAATGTTTCATGGCTGTTTTTCCGGAGCCATGCGGATCAATGGCAATCAGCAGAGGCCAGCCAGTTGCCGGTTTTGGTCCTTTGGGCAGGTAAACTTCGTAGTTGGCAGATGGAAGGACTTGCTGCTTTTGCGGGCTTGCAACTTCTTTTTTGACCGAAGAATGACAACTGGTTAGACTTCCAAACAGGATCAGAATGCTTAGGAATAGGGATGTTGAAGAAATCTGCATGATGGTGGCGTTGTGTTGACATTCAAAGATAGTATCTATGTCGGACAATTGAACCAAGTGGAAAGAGATTGCTTCTCCCATTTAAATCAGGATTGCAATGAAGGGGCCGTAAAAAGAAAGAGCATCGGTGCTTCTGGGTTTGTCCGTAAAGCACCGATGCTCTGTGATTATAAGTAACGCGAGTACGACGAAGGAGGACGCAATCCTTGAAATGTAGAATATCGAATAACCAATACGGAATGTAGAAGTAAGAAAGCGCAAACGTTCAAGTTCCAAGTTCCAAGTTTCGAGTTCCAAGTTTCTGTTATAGTTACCTCTTTATAGGTAAGGGGCTGTTGCGGGTCACTCAATCGTTAATCAATCCCTCTGCGTCTCCTCTGTGTTCTCTGCGGTTAAACATTGGCGCGTTTCCCAGCATCGTGATATTCGGA
>NZ_JBZQJF010000191.1:0-7791 GCF_059905295.1 Mangrovibacterium sp. | reverse complement strand
CCCCTGTATTCATTCCCCATTCGAAAAAAGTTTCGGGCTTGCTGCATCTTCTGATCCAGCTCGAATAATTCGTGGTAATAAGCTTTTTCCTGTTCGTTCGTGGTAATAATTTTATGCATCCCGCCATTTTGAATAACGACTCTTCGGTCGGCCTGCAGGATGAGCAAGGGATCGTGGGTCGCCATAAGCACAATCTTTTCCTGGCTGACCAGCAATTCCAAAGCTTTACGCTTATCGACACCGGCATTTTCAATCTCATCGATCAGAACAATGGGTGCCTGACCAATACAAGCGACATCGGCAATCATCAGGGCCCGCGACTGGCCACCACTCAAAAAGGTAACAGGAGTATCAGGCTGAAAACCTTCACCGGAAAGCTCATTAGCTAAAGCAATCACTTCAGCAACCTTTTGGTCAGCATTCTCCAGGAAACGGCTTTGTGCATGCAACAACAGGAAACTCTGCACATCCATATCAAGTACAAAGTTCATATTTTGGGTGATCTGTGCAATCAGCTTACCACCATAGCTGCTTTTCATATTTTCATCGGGCGGTTCACCGTTCAACAGGATTTTGCGTTTGGTTGGTGTATCTTCATTGGCCAGCCATTCAATATCGGCAAGCAAACGGCTTTTCCCTGATCCGGTTGGGCCAACAATGCAGGTAATTTCGCCTGGCTTAATCAACAAGCTGCAAGCCTCCGGCTCACCCTGTTTATTATTTCCAGGTAATACTTCCAGTGACTGTATTTGCTGAACCGACTCAGCCTGCTGCATCCCTTCAACATAGTCGACAAAAAGCCCTGTTAGCTCTTCTGAAGTGGTTTCAAAATCATCCCAATAGTCGTCATTTACCTGCGCTATCGACTCCCGAAAACTAAATCCGTTAATCTCCAAATTATACACCTGAAGAAAGTCACTTAACACCGGGCATTGTTTAACCAGCTCGACCAGCGGTTGATCAACTAGAGCTATTCCTTCGCTCATGACAGTTTAATTTTACGATTTAATCCAACCTGAAAATCCTCTCCAACACGCGTTTCTCCCAAACAATAGGAACATAAAGCGGCGGGCATCGCAAAACGAAGTTTCAACGTTTCGGCATCCTGCACTGTTTTTGCCAGTCCAATCATACGAGCCAACTTATCCGCTCCCTGCCCGGTAATTCCGTTGATAAACAATACGCTTGCTTTAGGATTTACCTGTTGTATCTTAAAGCGAAATACTTCGCGTTCTGCCTGCGACACCAAATCACTTTTAGTAACCACAACCACATCTGCCAGCTTCAGCATCGGCCCGGTCTTTAAGGGCGTATTGATCCCACTCAGGTTGTCGAGCACACAGATGGCCATCATCTCTTTCAGGTGCGGAGCGCAACGATTACAGAGACCGGCACTTTCTGTAACCAAAGTGTTTAATTTTTGCTGCCGTGCCCAATCCAGGCACGCTTCAATGTTGGATACAAAATAATGGTCGGGACACAGATTACCGGCAATCCCTGTTTGTGCCGTAATTCCCGCCTTGATGTAACGTTCCTCATCCAGCGAACTGATGCAGTCAAACTTAATCACGCCACACTGCTGCTTAAGTCCGTCTACACTTTCAATCATCTTCAAAATAACAGAGGTTTTCCCCGAGGATGGCGGGCCGGCTATTGTTATCAGGCGAATCGGCTCCATAATTCATTTAGTTTTTGGTGAAACGATCATCCGAGCGTTGGCTGTGAGCCATCCGTTCATCTTTCTCATCCAGCCACCCGGAAATGGCATCGGGGCGATTGTCGGTTTGACGGAAAAAAGGCTTCATGTCAAGCAATGGGGTTCCATCCAGCATATCGGCTCCTTCGAAATAAACCTTATTCTCTTCCACCCTAACCAGTTTTACGGTCGACAAGCCAATAGCACACGGACGCTTTGGTGAACGGGTTGCGAAAATACCATGTTCTTTATTGTCCATAAATGGCTTCACCATCAAACTATAGCCTTCAACTTCGTGCAGATGATAAATCAAGGTAACATGTGAAAATCCAATCAGGTCTGTCAATCCTTCCTGCAACTCCGGTTTCAACTCAATAAAGCCTTCAACTCCTTTTGCTCCGACTGGTTGAATGGGCATATTAACCAAATTTTTATGAGGTGTTTGAATCAGTCCAATCGGTTCAAAACAAACAGTATTTAAATCATTTACACTCATACAACTACCTTTTGTTTCCAAACTTCCATAAATACATCTCGAATTTCGTCCTTCAATTTACCAATATCATGCTTCATCAGGAAATCCCAGCCTAACCACTTCACCGATTCGGGCAAATTGTTTTCTACATCAGGATGAATCGAAGGGAAATGACGCCCCACTAACATTTCACCCATTTCTTTCGACAACAAGAAGTTGAGAAGCCGCTGATGCTTAGCCATAGTCGACTTCCGCACCATCAAAAACACAGGGCTTGCAATCGCTCCATCATCAGGCCACAATACTTTTACCTTTGGACTTTTTATCCGTTTTGCAAAGAAATAGGGCATAATATAAATGGTAGCTGCATCCTCACCACCTTTATCAGCCAGTTTCACCATCTCGGCAGGGTGTTTACCGCTTCGAATATTTCGGGCCATCTGACGAATTGAATCGAAACCGTGATCCTTATAAAAAGGAAGCATCACCGCATTACAGAAAAAATCATCTTCTCCACGCATAATAATCTCGTTTTCAAAATCATCGGTCAGCAAATCAGACCAGCTAGCAGGCATTGGTATGGTTCCCAAACGCTCTGTATCCACCACCATCACCAGCATATTGGAAGTAAACATGGTATAATTCCCTGCAGGATCGGCAAAGCCAACCTTCTCCAGGTAGTGATTAGGCATGTATGGACTGAATGTTTCGAAAATTCCTGAATTGACAAAGCGATCCTGAAATGGTCGGTGAAAGAAATTATTGACATCCGAGGCAAGCATTATTTCCGGCAATTCATCAGCCGACGAAACATGATCTAACATCGGATAATACGACAACTCATGATTCACATTTCCTTCAGCCAGGTAATCCAATCCGGCGTATTCTGAGGGATGATCCAGAATATGCTTTTCCAGAAAATCTTTAAACGGATTACGCAACCCACATGGCAACATCGCCATAAAATGAAGCTCATGCAAGGCTTTGTCGGTCGTAGCAACGGCAGTCTGCTGAGTCAACGAATCGTTCAGTACTGCCAGAAAAGAATCTATATCGATAGAACGCGAGTTCAATAAAGTACCAACTCGGGTAAAACGTCCAATCTTTTTTAAAGTTTCTGCTTGAAAATAGCTGCCCAAACCTGCTTTTTCAAACACCGGAATCAATTCCGGGAAATTCTCAGCAATCGTTTGGATCGTATCGTTTTTGGAAATCTGCATAGATATGAATTTCGTTATTCAAGCAAAGCATCAGCAAGAAACCCTAGAGTCTCCGCGATGCGATGCTTTAATTAAAAAAAAGTCAAACTGTTATTCATCCAACAGATAACGAACCAAAAATTTCGCAAACCAGAATGAGAATTGATGATCAATAAATTAGATAATCTGAAAATTTTAAAACCTACATTTTTGTAGGATTATGGAACACCTATTCCACGGAAATGTCAGAAATGGCAAACGAAGGATACTTTGCCAGGAACGACAAATGCAAGCAAAAGGCACCCCTTATTTAATAGTTTACATACCATTACTTAAAAGAATATATCCCCTATTCTGATATGGCCGCGCGGAAGAATAGGGAAACTGCTACAAAGCAGCCCACTCCTGTTATTAGCTAATTTTCCTATTTTTGTTGCCGACTTATACAAATGCTTGTAATCGAATGAAAACAATCGTTGAATTATTTGAGACCAGTGTCGTTAAATTTCCCGACAACATCTATTTATGGGAAAAAACAACTGACGAATTTACTGGTACAACCTATAAACAAACACGAACAAAAGTTCTTCAGTTTGCTGCAGGCTTAATTAGCCTGGGTGTCCAAAAAGGAGATCGAATCGGCTTAATTTCGGAAGGAAGAAACCAATGGATCATCAGTGAACTTGGAATTCTGTATGCCGGGGCAATCAATGTTCCGCTATCGGTAAAGCTTGATGCGCAAACAGAGCTGAAATTCCGGTTAATTCATTCCGGCTGCCGTTTTCTAATTGTTTCGAAAGGTCAAGCCTCTAAAATTGAAGAAATCCGGAAAGACCTTCCCGATTTGGAGGCAGTAATCTACCTGGATGAAAAAGAAGAACCATTGGAGAATGACCTTTTCTTCTGCGATATTGTACAACAAGGTAAAACCCTTTTGCACGACAACCGAAAAATGGTAGAGGAACGCTATCAATCCATCCAGCCGAATGATTTGGCCAACATTTCATACACATCAGGAACTACTGCCGATCCAAAAGGAATCATGCTGTCGCACCTGAATTATGCAGCCAACGTACTACAGGCTAGCACACTAATGAATATTACTGCAGAGTGGCGCACCCTGGCTTTCCTTCCCTGGGATCATGCTTTTGCACATACAGCCTGTCTCTACTGTTTCATGTATTTTGGGGCTAGTGTTGCCTCTCTGGAAAATGGTTCAACACCACTCGAAACGCTGAAAAATATTCCAAAGAATATTAAAGAGATTAAGCCCGGAATTTTAATGAGCGTACCGGCAATTGCCAAAAACTTCCGCAAAGGAATTGAATCGGGCATTCGCCAGAAAGGCCCAAAAGCTGAAAAGCTTTTCAAACATGCCTTGAAAATTGCCTACAAGTATAATGGGAACGGCTTTAACCGGGGTAAAGGCATGCGGTTCATCTACAAACCGCTGGTTGCGCTATACGACAAGATCCTGTTCTCGAAGATACGCGAGAGCTTTGGCGGGGAGCTAAGGTTCTTCATTGGCGGTGGTGCCCTCCTCGACATTGAGTTGCAACGTTTCTTTTTTGCCATTGGCATTCCAATGTGCCAGGGCTACGGTCTTTCTGAAGCTGCACCGGTTATTTCATCGAACGTACTTGATGCCATCAAAATGGGTTCTTCGGGGCGTTTAGTCAAGTACCTGGAATTGAAAATTGCAGACGCTGACGGCAAGGAGTTACCAGCCGGTGAAAAAGGGGAAATCATTGTAAAAGGTGATAATGTTATGCTAGGCTACTGGAAAAACCCGGCAGCAACAGCAGAAACTTTACGCAATGGTTGGTTACACACCGGCGATATGGGCTATGTGGACAAAGATGGCTTCCTTTATGTTTTAGGTCGTTTTAAAAGCTTGCTTATTGGGCACGATGGTGAAAAGTTCAGCCCGGAAGGTATTGAAGAAGCCATTGTTGAGCAATCGCCCTACATTGACCAATGCATGATGCACAATAACCAGGATCCATACACAACCAGCCTGATTGTGCCGAATATTGCCGCTATTAACCGGGAGCTTGGCCATCAAGGTATTCAACCGGGCACAGACAAAGCTATTGACTTTAGCTTACAACTCATTCAAGCTGAAATCGACAAATACAAACGAGACGGGGAATTTGCCAACTCTTTTCCGGAGCGCTGGCTACCGGCTACAATTGCGATTCTGCCGGAAGCTTTTACAGAGCAAAATCATTTACTAAACTCAACAATGAAAATGGTGCGTGGAAAGATTAACGAACGTTTTGTCGATGAACTTCGCTTTGTATACACTGCTGAAGCCAAAAGTATTGTTAACGAGCCCAATAAAGCAGCAATGGCTAAATGGTTTGAATAGCGGCTAAAACAAGATAGCAAAAGGTAGGGACCAATTGGTTTCTGCCTTTTTCACGTTTTAAAGGCCACATAAGGACAAAAAAAATGACTCATTATGAGTCGATTTGAAGATAATGCGAAGCGCATCCGCTTTCGCAATTTGAAACAATAAGCATGGTGGCTTTTGTTTCAAATTTCTCTTTTTTCCAAACTTAACATGCCTGGCTAGGCAGATCCTGTTGCAAACTATGTTTCAGATAAGGCTTCACCAAATCTTTAGTCAGACCATTGGTTACATGAACTGCTTCAATACCCACAGACTGGATGTCTTCAATATTCCGGTATTCGTCATCAAAGAAAACAATGTCTTCCTTCTCAACATGTAACGACTTCATAATCCGATCGAAATGGGTCAATTTTGATCCCGGGTAAATTTCGCGAGCATCGAAAAAATGGTCAATCTCAAACATATGTAACAACTGCTTAGCAATTGTAGGCGCATTGGTTCTGGAAGCAACAGCAATCATATAACCTTCAGATTTCAGCTCGGCAAGTATTTCTTTTACCTCCGGATATAAGTAAATCCAACGATTATCCTGATCTCGCAATTTTCCTTCTTTCCAAACAAAAGGAGCATGTGTGCTATCACACCAGGTACCACCTGCATTCCAGATCGTAAAATCCAGATCAAATACAAATAGCTTCATAATTCTTACTTTTAGTTCATAATTATCAGATTCTTCTTACAGGAATCTACTAATAACAACCCTAAGTAAGCAATTTTATTGAATCTGAATTCTGAAGAAAATCACGATTGAATGAATTTATCTATAAATTCATATTCACTTAAAGAATCCGAAACAAAACAGCGTATATGTAATCGACACACAATAAAAAAACAGGTATGAAAATCTTGCTAGTTTTGTAAACCAGTAAATGAAAAAGAAAACATTTACATCCTACCAAATAGAGTATAAATCTGTCAAGCTATTTTAGGAAAAGTCACCCACAGTTTTTTGAACACTCTCTCGCAGACCAGCTGCAGTGGTTCGCAGATCAACTGCAGCAGTTCGCGAAGCATTTGCAGTCGTTCGCTGACCAATTACGAAAGTTCGCGAAGCAACTGCGGCTGTTCGCTGAGTAACTTCGGACGTTCGCAAACCAATTGCAGTAGTTCGCCAGGCAATTGCGGGACCTGAAATGGCATTTTCGATTGTTCGCCAGGTGTTTGTCTGTAGTGTCCCTATTTTTATCACAGGATATCCGACCTTTTAACTCAACCGCCGTAATTATTAGGGCGATTAAGTACCTTGGCGATTGTTACTTTCAAAAAGAAAGAGGGCAACCATTAGGTCACCCTCTCAACTATTCATTATTAAACTTTGTAAGCTTCGACTAAAGCCTATCAAAATGTCAAAAATTTTTAATTCAAGTCAGTAATAGGACTGTGTTTAGGTACCAATACTTTCATGATTGCCCAAGATAATAAGTAGGCAAAGGCACAAACAGCAAACATGATCCCGTAAGCATGCGATACATTTGAGCTAATGATATCAGTTGCTCTGTCAACCATTGACGGATCAACAACAACACTTGAAATATCATCAACATTAATATCTTTCAAATTGATTGTACTAGTCGCATGAATTAAGCCTTCAGCTTTAGCTGCCATAACCCCTTTAATACGGTATGAATCTTCCATGTATCCAGCAAATAACTGAACAAGAACACCACCTAGACCACCTGCAGCAGCACCAATACCGGTAACTGTACCAACAGCTTTTTTAGGGAACATATCAGATACTGTTGTAAACAGGTTAGCCGACCAAGCCTGGTGAGCTGAACCACCAATACTAATAATAGCTACAGCGGCAACAATACCCAGCGTAGCAGCATTTTGTGTAAAAATAAGACACAGTGGTGCGATGGCGATCAACAACATTGAAGTCATACGAGCTTTATAAGCTTCCCAACCTTTATTCATAAACTGCAATGGAATTGCACCACCATAAACAGAACCTACAATGGCAATACCATAAACCACAAAAGTCGCAATCATCACCGTGTACTTT
>NZ_JBZQJF010000190.1:0-4164 GCF_059905295.1 Mangrovibacterium sp. | reverse complement strand
TGCTCGACTAACGATATCTGAAGATCAATTTCAGTTTGAGAGGATGTACCCACAGTAATGAGTTCCAGATCAGCTCTCTCAGCAACATAGTCTTCAGCTCCCTTCTTCATAGCTTTGAAGAATTCGGCTTCTAAAGATTTCATGACAAGGCCTATCGTTGGTCGTTCTTTCTTGGTTTGTTTTTTCATAAAATTTAAATTAATAAGAAGTAGGATTATTGCGTGTTGTTATGCCATAATCAAATTACGTCAGATTCTTTGGAATTACCAAGTTTGCCCTTCGATATTGAATCAGATTTGGGACGGGAAGTCTCATTTTCCCTCTCTTTATTGTAAGCTGCTACAAACCAAAATTGATGATCATTCCCAACAATGATATGAATACACCAACAAGTTAGAGTCTGAAGTAAAAGCTCGCGACTTTAAATTACCCCCTCGATTAAAAAGAGGGGATGAAACTGCCATTTTGGGCAGACCAATCTAACAAAATGTGCATAAATGAAACGTCAACCTGTTCAACCGATCAATCAATCGATTTCAGGTCTATTCCATTCAATTATGACTTGTCCTCAATCGAAATCATAAGCCTTTTCATCCTCAGGCAAAATGGGGCGATCCTTTTCCATTCGAAAAAGAAGGATCACCTGTGGCAATCCTTACAAGTAACCTTAAAGCAAAAAGCAAGTTTGAAGAATCATCTTAGTTGCCTTTTTCCAGCCTGGCTGACTCTCCCCTGATTTTATAAAAGCCAAATCGAAGCGCCTCCCGCCTAATGAAAAAGAGCGTTAAGAAACCAGTTGGAGCGTGCCTTAAAAATTGGGCCTGCCGGATGAGGAGTTTGAACAATTTTAGCACGCGGAAACCGGGTTTAGCTCTTTTTCATTCAGCGGCGGCTCTTTTTGATTCCTTTTTCCAGCTGCAGGGAAAAAGGAATAGCATGTCCGGCTTGAGAACAAACGATGGGGCGTTGCCCCAAACCCCACCTACTTTTTTGTCTTAACACCAAAAAGTAGGCAAAAAAAGTCAAGGCGGATTTTTATCTTCAGGTATCAGCTCCTGAAAGCTAAGTTCAGCCGGGTGATCTCCTTCTGTCGTCGGAGCTTCCCGGCTTCACTAAGCTTCCGGTTCGCTTCCTACCCTCCATAAAAAGTAGGCCGAAATCGCTTCGAGCAAGTTTCCATTTTCATTCGATTGTCTTCAATTGTTTTTTCAACTGCCTTCTCTTGTTCTCTTCCACTTTCATCCCTGTTGGAGATTCCCTTGGAATCATGTATGTTTTCTGTGAAAGTCTCTTTTTTGCGACGCTGAAGCGAATATAAATGCAAGCTCGAAGCGCCTCCCGCCTAATGAAAAAGAGCGTTAAGAAACCAGTTGGAGCGTGCGTTAAAAATTGGGCCTGTCCGACGAGTCCCGATTTATCGGGAGAGGAGTTTGAACAATTTTAGCACGCGGAAACTGGGTTTAGCTCTTTTTCATTCAGCGGCGGCTCTTTTTGATTCCTTTTTCCAGCTGCAGGGAAAAAGGAATAGCCTGTCCGGCTTGAGGACAAAAAGAAGAATCGCACGAAAGAGCCGGAATAGCGGTTAATTCTGTTATTTTTGTTGAATTCGAAATCGAACAAAAAAACAGTTGTGAAAAATTCAAACCTTAAACAGACAAAGCAAATAACGACCTTCCATCTTGTCATTTGCACTTTAGCACTACTTGCCCTGCCCTTCTTTTCCGTTGCCTCAACGGGTAAATGGACAAGCCTGCTAACCGGCAATGACATCACCTACAAGGCAACAAATGCCCACTCTCCAAAACTCGATTTCTACGGCAGCCCTATGACGGTTGTCTATTTGGAAAACCTGGGCTTTGAAAAAATCGGTGGAAACACAAATGCTGAAGATGTGGCCTGGTTACTTGCGAAGGGCTACCGGGTAATTGAGCTGAATTATGCGAACAATCCAAAGGCTGTATCACCCGCCATCAACCAGGATATCATTGCGATTAACGACTCGATTGATGCAGGTTCATTTTGCGGATTCAACGATTGCTCGCATTACCGTTCGTATGTTTTGTTTGAAGGCTACCGCTTGGAACGGGATGTTCCGTACTTCGTGGATGACCCGACGGTTTATAACTGGCCGGACGGATACACCGTAGGCGACAGCTTGCACATGGACATTATTTATCCAGCCAATCCAAAGACTCCGGTTCCGGCCTTGTTGTCGTTTTCGTACAGTAACAGTTACGCCACCTGGGATAAGGATAAGAAACAACTTTCAGCCATCAATAAAGATCAACGCTTGAAACTAAGCTGGTCGCTCGCCGGCTTTAACGATTCGTTCCTGGAAGGATCGCCCGCACAAGGCTTTGCCTGGGCTATTGCCGACCACCCAAAGTATTGCTCATGGGGAAAAGGGAAGCCGGTCGGGGGCCCCAACGATGCTTACAAATCGTATGAAACAAATCCCGATGCCGCACAAAAAGTGAAATCAGCCATCCGTACCCTCCGCGTGTGGGGCAAGAAGTTAGGGCTGTCGGGGAAGATCGGCATCTTCGGATTCTCCCGCGGATCAACAGCCGGTTCCATGGCCATTGGCGACCGCAAAGTACCCGAGTTTGAAAATGCCGGCTTCAACATCGGTGTTGACGATGCGGTGCAGGCAGCTGCCCTCGGCCCGGGTGTGTTCGACTACACCCAGATTTATAACATTCTGGGCGATGGCGATAAAAACCTCGAAGCCCGTTGTCCCTGGGTTTGGGGACCTCTTGCCGGGAACCGTGCAAAATGGGAACGTATGGGTGCCGCCTGGCTGGTTAAAACCTCAGCAACAGCCCCAACCTTATTCTTTTACAATACCGACGATGAACTGTATTACCAGGATCAAATTGCTCTTTTTCAGAATAAACTGAAAGCATTAGGCATACCGACATCCAGCGTGGTAGACTACGGGCACGGACATGCTGTGCCGCAGGATGGTGAGTCATAACTCAAACTATATAACTTTTTCAGTCAATACCTGGCACCACCCAAACCAGAGAATAAATAAACAAACGAACCAAACCCAATGAAAACCTTCAGACTATGCCTTTCCGTTCTTGTAATGGCAGCCTTTATCATTAGTTGCGGCACCCAGAATAAACCCAAAGCGACCAGTGAAAACAAACTGACACCGCTGGATTCCATTCGGTTGAGTGATCCCTTTATTCTGGCCGACTCGGCAACACAAAGCTATTACATGACCGGCACTGGAGGCCGCATGTGGAAAAGTAAAGATCTGAAATACTGGGAAGGGCCGTTTAAGGTTGCTGAAACCGATTCAACATCGTGGATGGGGCCCAAACCCATGATCTGGGCAGCCGAATTGCATCATTACAAAGACAAATACTATTATTTTGCCACATTCACCAACCGGGCTGTCAAGATTGATACCGTTGCCGGAAATGTGATCGAGCGCCGTGCCTGCCACATTTTGGTGAGCGATAAACCCGACGGCCCCTATGTTCCTATGGCCGATTCAACATACCTGCCTGCTGATAAACCGACACTCGACGGAACTTTCTGGGTCGATACCGACGGAAAACCGTATATGGTTTATTGTTACGAGTGGCTGCAGAACGGAAATGGCACCATTGAAAAAATAGCGTTGAAACCGGATCTCAGCGGCTCAATCGGTGAAGGAAAACTCCTGTTCCGGGCCAGCGACTCCCCCTGGAGCCGTGAAAAAGATGCCGACGGCCATGACAAACCCAACAAAGTAACCGACGGTCCGTTTTTGTTTCGCACCGGAACAGGTCGCCTGGGCATGATCTGGACCAGCTGGATCTATGATGTCTACACACAAGGCGTGGCTTACTCCGAGAGTGGAACATTGGATGGCCCCTGGATTCAGGAGCCGCAGCCCATTACTCCTCCGAACTTCGGACATGGGATGCTTTTCAAAACACTGGACGGAAAGCTACTGATGTGCATCCACAGTCACAAGGAAATTAACGGACACTATCATCGGGTTCCGCACTTATTCGAGGTGGATTTATCGGGAGATAAGCTGGTTGTTGGAAAACCGGACATTCCGGAGTAACAATTCAGCATTCGACCTACGTAAAAGAGGAGATTCAAACATCAAACAAAGCTCATCTTTTATGAGAAGCAAGAAAATTTTAACGGTGCCCAACG
>NZ_JBZQJF010000189.1:0-6203 GCF_059905295.1 Mangrovibacterium sp. | reverse complement strand
TTGGGGGGCATAAACCAGCATCCGTCTGAGTCCCCCGGTTTCGTGGGGGGCATAAACCAGCATCCGTCTGAGTCCCCCGGTTTCGTGGAGGGCATAAACCAGCATCCGTTTGGGTCCCCCGGTTTCGTAGAGGGCATAAACCAGCATCTGTTTGAGTCCTCCGGTTTCGTGGGGGGCATAAACCAGCATCCGTCTGAGTCCTCCGGTTTGGTGGAGGGCATAAACCAGCATCTGTTTGGGTCCGCCCGTTTCGTGGAGAGCATAACCAGAACCCGTTTGGGTCCGCCGGTTTAGTGGACAGCCTCTCAAAACTTGGAACTCGAAACTCAAAACTCGAAGAGACTTTCAAAAAAAAGCCACCAGCTGGCTGAAAGCTGGTGGCTACGGATTCTTAAAACTAAAAGATGCTATTTGATATTAAAATATTGCTGTTCGAAGTTGTAGCCATCGACAGCTAATTTCCAGTTTGAAGTTTTCGCCTGCGGGCAATCGAGGATAATTGTTTTTTCTGCACCCGGAACAACGGACACATAGTTGTCGTCTGCAAAAATTGGCAATACGCGTTCATTTGTTTTTACATCAACAATCGCTAAATGATTGAAGAAGGCAACCGGAGCACCTTCCGGGTTTTTCAACACAACTTTCACTTTGTTGTCCCCTATTTTAGTTGCTTCTACTTCCATTTTCGAAGCAGCTATATTTTGTAATCCACTGTAGTTTCCTTCCGCATTTGGATACCAGTAGAAGTTGTCTGAGATCAGCTTTTGGTTGCGATCCAACAGCTGTAACTGAAGGAAAGCACCATCTTTCGCCATACCGGCTTTGTTCAAAAATGATTCTACAGACATGATCTTTTTCACCGATGTAGGACCGCTGAAAACGAACACTTGTGTAATCGGGTATTCTTTCCCGGCCATATCATAAGCCTTGGCCACCAACATCAGGTCGTTCAGCTGGTCGAAGCTGTTGTTCACGATAGACACCATTTTGTCAACCGGGTTACACATCGCATGAATCAACTGGCTTCCCTTGCGAGTACCGAACAAGCAGGCATTTGGGTCGAGGTAGTAATCGTACATCTGACCGCGCAGGGCTGTCCAGGGGTTTTGAGTCTTCCAGATGATTGTTCCGGTATACCAATCCCACATGTGTGAGCTAAAACCTTCCTCCAGTGCGCGATATTGATTGTAGTTCACCAGCTGAGCAAGCTGTCCAAACTGCTCCATATTTTCAGCACCACCGTATGGTTTCATTGAATTTCCATACCCAATGTACTTATGATAGGTCCAAACTTCGTCGGTTACTGCTTCACTGTGGGCTTTTTCAACCGGAACCACCTGGTTTTCTTTTGGCAGGAATCGTTTCAGCGAAACGGCATCGCCAACACCAACCGAACCCACTTCGGAGTTAAATGGCCAGGTACGATGTTGCCAGAAAATTGAATCCGGTTGAATTCCGTAGGGACCATCACCGTTTCCACCAATGAAATTGTACGACATGCTGTCGGAGTTTGAATACTCGATAAACCAGCGGGTACCATCCAGCTCGCTCAACGAATCTTTCAAAGCAGCCAGTATATCATGCGGTGGAGTAATTTCATTACCACCACACCAAATGGCTAATGAAGGATTGTTGCGGATCAGCTTGATCACATCAGTTGCAGATTCAACAAATAAGTTGTGATCATCCGGATACTGACGACGAGTCCATTGATCGTCCTTTTTCATTGGATCGACCCAACGGCCGTTACAGTCACCCGACATCCAGAAATCCTGAATAACCAGCATACCGTATTTGTTACAAGCCTCGTAAAACTCGGGACGCTCAGGCAGTGCACCACCCCAAATACGAATGAGGTTCAGGTTCATATCGTGATGATAGCGAATTTCGGCATCGTAACGCTCCGGTGAAAAACGCAACATTGCATCCGAAATAATCCAGTTACCACCTTTGATAAATATTTTTTGTCCGTTCACCGAAATCTGCATGCTGTGTGTGTGGTCGTTCCATTTATGCTGAATTTCGCGGATACCTACGGGAATTGTTTCTTCATCCGACAGCTGACCATCCAGGTACACCTTCATAGTCATGGAGTACATATAATGGTCACCGTAACCATTCGGCCACCAAAGCTTTGGATTAGCCATTTCAATCGTTGGCAGTTTAACTTCAACTTTAGCATTTGCTGACAGTGAAACTTCCTTTTCAACTTTTTGACCGGCAATTTCAACAACTACTTTACCGGCAACTTTGGCATCGGTAGCATTCACCAATTCAGTTGAAGTTTCGATGAACGCAGGATCTTGTTGCACTCCCGGCTTACGAATACCCGGCACACGAGTCACCACATGCGGATTTTGCAAGTCAATAGCTTTTGTTGTTTCGATAGTTACCTTATCCCAAATACCGGTATTTCGGTCACGAATCGGCTGAATCCAGTCCCAGCCGGCAACATACTGAAGGGCAACATTACGCGCAATGGTACCGTCGCCACCTTGTCCTCCATTGGGGTTACCAACCACATCAACCGGGTAGACAATTACAGCCAGACGGTTATTACCATCAGCAGCCAACAGGTCGGTAATGTTGTATTCCTGGCGCAAATACATGCCGTAGTGACGCTCATCATTCACTTTTTTACCATTCAAATACACATCGCAGCTGTAGTTTACACCACGAAAGTTCAACCAAACCTGTTCACCTTTGGCGGCTTTTTGCTTAAAATCGTTGACAAACCAGTAGGTGTAATGATCACGACCTGTCTCGTAAATATCTTTGATTTTGTTGTTATTCATTCCGTAGAAGGGATCCGGAACTTCGCCCCACTCCAGCATATTGGTTAACACTGTGCCGGGCACGATAGCGGGTTTCCACTTTTTCAGGTTGAAGCTTGTCGCAGAGATTTCTTCTCCCGAAGCTTTCACTTTGGTCATCGGTGCACTCTTCCAGTTTTTGGCTAACTCCACAACACCAGCCGAAGCCAGAGACGGAGCCAGTGTAACAGCCAAAAGCATCAGCACTCCATAGAATTTTAGGGTAAAACGAGTCATTATATGTCCTTTCTTTAAAATCAAATGCAGATTTGTAAACTCACTATTTACAAGTCCTGGTTTTAGCAAAAGCCTTCGCGGCTCATTTTATGCAGGTTTATACCTGTGTTAGTAATTCCGGTCTTTCGTGATAAATCTTCACAATCAACTCACCAAACAAGGTGTTTGCCCAGGCAAACCAACTACGTGTAAAGTTTGTGGCATCGTCCATATTAAAGGTTTCGTGCATGAAACCAGTCCCCGCATGCGTTGAAATCAGGGTTTTCAGACACTGCTTAATCTCTTCGTTATCTTCCGAAGTCATGGCGCGCATCACAATACTCATCGGCCAGATCATTTCGGCCCCAACGTGCGGTCCGCCAATTCCTTCACCGGCTTTCCCCTTGAAATACCAGGGATTGGCATCACTCAGAACAAGCTTACGGGTATTCTGATACAAAGGATCTTCAATTTTCAAAGCACCCAGGTATGGTAGTGCCAGCAAGCTAGGGATGTTTGCATCGTCCATAAACAAATGGTTACCGAAACCATCCACTTCGAATGCCAGAACTTTACCAAAACCTTCACGTTTGGCTACCGCATATTTCTCGATGGCTGTGGCTACTTCTTTAGCCAATTCTTCAGCTTCGTTAGCCAATGCACCATCATTATAAATCGTTCGTGCTATTTCAGCCATGTGACCCAAAATTGTCACGGCAAAATAGTTCGAAGGAATCAGGAACGGCAAAATTGTAGCATCATCGGAAGGGCGGAATGAGGACACGATGAGACCAACCGGCTTAACCGGGTTCCCATAGCCGCCACAACACAATGAATCGGTTGGCTTAGGTGTGTTCCGGGTGAAATAATAATCACCTTTATCATGTTTCCGTTGCTGATCTTTAAAGGTGTCTAAAACAGAACGGAAGACTTTATGCCATTCTTCGGTAAAGCAAGTTTTGTTTCCTGATGTTTTCCAGTAGTGGTACAACAGTCGAACCGGGTAACACAGGGAATCGATTTCCCATTTGCGTTCGTGTAACTCCGGTTTCATTACCGTGTTATCACTATCCCACTCGCTTCCGGTAGCTTCTTTATTAAATGCGTTTGCGTAAGGATCAATTAAAATACATTTAGCCTGGCGGTTTAATACACCCTGAAAAAGTTCGTCCAGATCTTTGTCTTTG
The DNA here is from genome assembly GCF_059905295.1 of Mangrovibacterium sp. NCBI lineage: Bacteria > Pseudomonadati > Bacteroidota > Bacteroidia > Marinilabiliales > Prolixibacteraceae > Mangrovibacterium > Mangrovibacterium sp. The sequence goes on along the minus strand of NZ_JBZQJF010000189.1, from coordinate 1,987 downwards.
GTCACCAAAGGAAGGTAAGGCCAAACCTGTGCTGTTGAATCGCGTAACCACATGGCATGAATATCACCGGTAATCACAAATGTATCCGGCTTTCCATCAACCATTGAAAAGTCAACAGTTGTATCCAGCGTATTGGGGAAACAATTCTCAAACATCCAGGCCAATTCCGGGTTGGTAATTCCTTTTTTCACCTCAGCAATTGTTTTCTCAACTGCTTTACTGGTAAAATGACGTTTGCCAACCGGTGGACGCTGACTAACAAATTCAGCTTTTGCTGCATTTGCCGCATTCCAAATTGAACCGGTTAAAATCCCGGCTACTGCCAGCGAATTGTATTTTAAAAAATCTCTTCTTTCCATATTCAGTCTGATTGATTTATAGCTTTATCAATTATATCGGTCGTGTTTGAAACTTCTACTAAATCCAGGGGCCGAAGCCCCTGGATAACCCATTCTCACTGATCTAACCCAAACAAAAAATATGTAGAACGGATTATAAAACATGTTCAGTCAAACCCAAAAAAGACGACATGTTTTATGGCTGGCAACAGCTTTCAGTCTTTGCCATCGTCATGGCAGGAATGATTTTTAGCAGCTGCTCGCCGATTCCGATTTTATAACCGGAGGAGAACAAATAAACCTGCCCGCTGGCGTCAGTTAAAATCACCAACGGCAGTTTACCTTTTACATCTTCACCAAAATTCTTCATCAGCGCCTGCAACACATTATTGTCTTTGTCGAAACCACTGATGTAATTCTTTGGCAGCTGGTAGCTTTTCAATACAGGCTCCAACTGCGGACGATCTTCTGAAGCGATAAATACGAACTCCCCTGACCAGGCATTAAAGTGTTCGAGGTAATCCCCCAGATCGTTCAATATATGTTTTGAGGTTTCCTTATTAGGATCAAGCAGGGCCAACACCATATTCTTACCGTTGGCCACTTGATCCAATGAAACAACCATCTTATCGTCTGGCTTTAAAATATTCAATTGACTAAAATCCAAATGAGCAATTGCTTTCGGAGCTTTGATAGACTGACGTAAAGTGACCATCATTTTTTTCGTTTTACCCGGTTCAATCGTGAAGAAGTCGCAAGTGCTTAACACCGAACCATCTTCCAAACGGTTACCTGTTACCAGGTAGTAATCTCCGACCTCCAAATCCAGTTCACCAAACTGAGTAATCTTCCTGGTGAACGGATATTGAAGCGTGTGATAATTGCCATCAATCAATTTGCCAATTGTAAAATGTATCATGTACTGCGGCTCAATCGGATTGTCACCATTTTCCAAAACCAGTTTCCCGGTTTCAGGTACAGCAGGCATGTTGTCAATTAACTCAGCACGGATCCATTCTCCGTCTTTCCAGAACTCCGGCCACTCGGTTGCGGGGTTCAGGCGAGCAGGAATTCCCAAGGCCCGACAGGCAGCAACAAAGAAGAAATCGCGGGAGTGCGTATCCGAAACGCGCAGGTTGAAAACCGCCTTAGGACTTAACTCCGTGCGCGAATGTTTGTTTGCCATGTCGTTGATGGTAATATTTTGTCTGATCCACTTCGTCAATTGTTGCGGATCTTTTACAAATTCGTCCTTTTCTGCTGCGAAAGAATCCTGCAGGAATTTCCGCCAGTTGCGCAACATCTCGTTCGTTACACGCGGTGCCAGAACGTAATCAACAAAAATTTCTTCCGGCAATTTCGGATTGTGAATCGTATTTTTCAGATGTGTAGTTAAGATTGAAGCTTTTGTATCGCTGTAATCTTTATCTGAAATCCCTTTCAACAGATCGAGAACATGTTCGTCTTTGGCATTTTCACGCAAATACTGTTCAATTTCGGACCAGTTTCCATAGCTTAAATGAATCGCGTTCACAACCGGCTTTTCCTCTAATCCCAATTCTTTTGCCAAAGCTTTGCTCCAGGCTTCTGTTTTGAAAGTAGCCGTGTAACAAGTCCGGATTGAGTCTTCCAAAGCAAGGCGCTTTTCG
>NZ_JBZQJF010000188.1:0-9693 GCF_059905295.1 Mangrovibacterium sp. | reverse complement strand
GTCCACCAAACCGGCAGACTCAAACGAATGCTGGTTATGCTCTCCACCAAACCGGGGGACCCAAACGGATGCTGGTTTCTGCTCTCCACGAAACCGGGGGACTCAGACGGATGCTGGTTTATGCCCTCCACGAAACCGGGGGACCCAAACGGATGCTGGTTTATGCTCTCAACGAAACCGGTGGACTCAGACGGATACTGGTTTATGCTCTCAACCAAACGGAGTGGCTCCGCTAAGTTTCGGTTTAAGGATCTGATGCGTGAAGTGCCATCCCTGTTTTCCCTGTTAGGGGAGTTTCACCTGAGTTTGTTGCCGATGGCCTGCAGAGGTCTGTTATCGCGAATTTATTGCCGGGAGTTGATCAGCGGATATTCCAAACCTTATGTTGCTGAATAGATAGTTGCCATCCCGGATTGGCCAGGATGTAGTTGATACAACCTTGCAGAATAGCCTTGTCCATGTCCATGCGCTCTTTTTCTTTGCCCAGGAAAACAGGGCTTAAGAAATAGTGACTGGCTTTCGGAAGTTCTTCAATTGCATATTCCGGGCCTTCGTTGAAAATGCATTTCATTTCCGAAACGCCATTCGGAAAGTTCTTTTTTAGTTGTTCCGCGGTGACCTGTTTGGGTGAACAGGTTATAAAATCGAGATTGGACGGAAGTGGTTTGGTTCCGTTGGTTTCAATTGCCTGGTAGTAGCCGCGTTCCTTGAAGAAACCAACAATTTCTTCCGTTAATTGCAGGGCAGGTTCGCCGCCGGTCCAAATAATGTTTTTACAGGGAAACTGGCTGATTTCATCCAGTAATTGTTCCAGCGAGTAGCTTTCGCCCGACTCGAACTCGGTATCGCAGAACCAGCAGTTCAGGTTACATTTCGAGAGGCGAATGAAGATATTCGGTATTCCCGCCCGGGATCCTTCTCCCTGGAGGGAGTAAAAAAGTTCGTTAACAGTTAAATTCACAGACATTGCCCTGGCTCTCCTGAATCACAACTTTGGTACACCAAAAACGTTTTCCGGCTTCCTTGGTACCAATGGTATTGGCAATCCAAAGCGCCATATTTTCCACCGTCGGAACAGGGATAATATCATTCAGGTGTTTATGATCGAGTTTCTGAAATACTTCTTCTTTCAGGTAGTTGAAGTCAACCACCATTCCGTTCTCCAGCTCGTTGCTGGCCACGTAAATATCAACGATCCAGTTATGGCCGTGCAGGTTGTTGCATTTGCTCTCGTAAGGCAAATCCAGCTGGTGGCTTGCCGAAATTTCGAACGTTTTTTTAATGGTCCAAATCATCTTGCTACACTTTTGCTTTCCGGAAACGAGTCCGATCTTAAATTCGGTGCAAACCTAACATTATTTGCTTAGAATATCACCTAAAAAACAGTAACAGAATAGATTTCTGATTGTTTGACTGAAAGGGAATGATTATGCCATCTTTGGAATGTGCAAATCGGTTCCAATCGCCTTGTTTAAGCGCTCAATGAAATGTGCTGTCAGCAGGGGAGACTCCTTTTCCATGTTTTGGTGAACGAAGAAATAAATGTCGCGCAACCCCTGGTCGACCCAGGTATTAATACGATCTACCCATTCATCCAGCCGATCACGATCGCTTTGCGGGTCGTTGGCTCCAACATAACGGACGAAAGCGACAGGCGTTGTCAGGCGCATGTGCAGCAGGTCGCGGCGGCCGGCAGTGTCGACAATAATATTGGTCATGTTATTCGCTTCCAACAGCTGATACACTTCATCCGAAATACCTTGCTCGTTGAACCAACTTGTATTTCGTAATTCTACCGCCAGTGGAATAACTTTCGGGAATTTTTCAATAAACGTAACCAGCCGATCAAAATTTTTATAACCAAAATTATCATGCAGCTGCAGAAAGACCATCCCCAGTTTATGCTCAAAATTGGCAATGTTGTCACAATATTGTTCCGTCAGCTGCTCCACATTATTCAGTCGGCGCATGTGGCTGATACTTTGGGTAATCTTTGGGAAGAAGCGAAAATCTTCCGGGGTCTTATCCCGCCAGCCAATCACCCGTTCGGCCGGAGGCATACCGTAGAAAGTTGCGTTTAACTCGATCGAATTAAACTGGGTTGAATAATAACTCAGTTCGTCCTTTGTACCACGTGGATAAAAGCCTTTCAAATCGGTTCTGTTCCACTTGGCGCAACCAACATAAACGTTTAAAGGTTTTGCATGGTCGTTATTCTCTAAGATCATCCTTGTTGCCGGATGATCTGCCGGTAGGGTAAAATCAATTTCTACGGGGTTCTCAATTTGTCCGAATTTCATGGTTGTTGTTTTCTGTTGGCGTGAAGATAAACCATAATGCTTAAATATTTGTTAATCCTCTTCCCATTTGAAGGAGAGAAGCGCTTTTTGAAAGAGCAAAGAAGCTTGTGATCGGTGGATTTTTATAGTTTTGTAACAGCCGAAAACGAGAAAGAATTAATGGGGAGAAATGAAGATCAAGAAAATGTTGAATTGCTGAAATCAGGAGATATCTCAGCGTTTTCTGTCTTATTCAAAAAATATTCAGAACGACTTTATGCGTTTGCTCTAAGTATCGCCAAAGAGCCCTATATCGCTGAAGAAATTACCCAGCAGGTTTTCCTGAAAGTTTGGGAAAAGCGTATGCAAATTGATGAATATCTTTCTTTTAAATCTTTTCTGTTCTCTATTACCTATTCTGAGACCATTTCCTGGCTTAGAAAAGATTCCGCCGAAAAAAACAAAATGAGTCGTTGGGGTATAAACAGCTCTTTCGAATCGGATGAAACCATGCACATCGTTGAATTCAATAATATTGAATCGCTGGCAAACGGAATTATTAATGATTTGCCGGAAAAACGCCGTGAAATTTTTAAAATGAGCCGGGAACAAGGCTATTCCTATAAAGAAATTGCGCAGGAGTTGGGGCTGTCGGTGAAAACCGTTGAAAATCAAGTGTCAGCTGCGTTAAAGACGATCCGTGAAAAACTTGGAGAAGATCGAATAATCTCGATTTTATACTGTTTTTTAATCCCTTTGTAATTTTTTTTCTCCAGACGATAGGGGTAGGGCTTTGTTCATTTCGTATTACCGATGAAAAAAAACCAAATGAATATCAGACCTGACGATATCAAACGCTATTTGGAAGCTAAAACAAAACCTGAAGAGTCAGATAAAATTAAAAAATGGCTTTCCAATCCCTCACACAACGATAACGTGCGAAAAACGTTAGGGAGTTTGTGGATGGATTCCGATATCCGTTTACAGGGAAATAAGCCCGACTTCAATACACTACTTCAGAAGACGCTTTTCCGAATTAATTCGTCACAAAAGAATACTGTTGGTAATCATCCTGCAGTTAGTAATACCACCAAGTTTTTTCAATTTTTTTCCAAAGTTGCAGCAATCCTTATTTTACCTTTATTAGGACTGACAGCCTATTTATATTTCCAAAGTCCGGTTGATCGTGCTCCTATAACGAATCAGCTTGCCAGTAACATGCGGGAGATTTATACAAAACCAGGAACAAGAACAAATTTTCAATTGTCTGATGGTACTAAAGTTTGGTTGAACGATGGTACAACCTTCCGTTATCCGGAAACCTTCGCTGGCAATACACGCGAAGTCTATGTTGATGGTGAAGCCTATTTTGAAGTCAAATCGGATAAACAGCATCCTTTCATTGTGAATAATCCCATGATGAAAACCATCGTAACCGGAACACACTTCAATATAAACGGGCATGCTGCTGATCATTTTTTTGAAGCGACATTATTGGAAGGAAAGATTCACCTGGAGAGTAAGTCCGGAAACGCTGAGCTTTCTCCTGGTCAACAACTTCAATTTGACCAAGATGCTCGAAAGATGATTCGTAAAGAGGTTAAAGATGAAAATGCCATCGGTTGGATTGACGGGAAATTAATCATTCAGAATGAACCTCTTGAGGTCGCTTTGAAAAAGATTAGTCGGTGGTACAACGTTGAGATTCAGATTAAGGATAAACGGCTGTATGATTACGAATTAACATGTACGCTCGAAAACGAGAAGCTGGAGCAATGCATGAATTTGATATCAAATGCTTTGTCAATCAAGTATCAGATAGAAACGGTTAATAATCAGAAAATAATTCAATTAAGGAAAATATAAAAAAAGCCTGAAGTGAATCTTGCACATTCACGACAGGCAACAACAAGTGTTTATTAATTAAAATATACAGATCAAATTTATGAAAAAAAAATGTAAACCCATTTTCCAGGGAGGGATATCTCTTTGGATTAGGAAAACACTTCTGTTTATGAAGCTTACATGTTTATTTGTATTACTTGCTGTTTTTCAGTCGTTTGCTATTAAGTCGGCAGCGCAGAGTACACAAATTTCTGTTAATTTAAAAAACACAATGCTGGAAGATGTTCTTCAAACGATTGAAGAAGAATCAGACTATTATTTTCTATACAGCAGAAGTGTTATTGATGTAACTAAGAAAATTGATTTTCAGGTTGATAACGCTAACGTAGAGGAGGCTTTAAGTCAACTTTTCTCAGGAACAAATATCAATTATAAGATTGAAGGTCGTCAAATTGTTTTGACTCAAGGGACTGAGGGAAATTCACAACAAGTATTAACTGTTACCGGTAAGGTTACTGATAATACTGGTGGCGGTTTGCCTGGAGTAACAGTTATTGTAAAAGGAACAACGAATGGTATGGTTACTGATTTCGATGGTAATTATACCTTATCTAAAGTGCCGGGAGACGGCATATTGCTCTTTTCTTTTGTGGGAATGAAGCCAAAAGAAGTTCCTGTAGCCGGAAAGACAGAGATTTCTGTTGTCATGGAGGAAGAAACAGTTGGTATTGAAGAGGTTGTTGCTGTTGGTTATGGTACCATGAAAAAGAGTGACCTAACAGGTTCGATTAGCTCGGTGGCAGCAGATCGTATTGCCTCTGTTGGTTCTTCTTCTGTGATGGGAGCATTGCAGGGTGCTTCTCCAGGTGTTGATATTACAACAAATTCTACCCGACCAGGAGCAGGATTCTCAATTCAGGTTCGTGGACAAAACTCGTTGAATAGTGGAAACCCATTATATGTTGTTGATGGTGTGGTTGTTGATGATATCGATTTCCTGAACCCTTCAGATATTGAAAAAATTGATGTTTTGAAAGATGCTTCATCTACAGCAATCTACGGATCACGAGGTTCAAATGGTGTTGTAATTGTCAAAACAAAAGGAGCTTCTTCTTCAAAATCAAAACTGTCAGTTTCTTATGATGGTTATTATGGTGTACGTGAGATTACGCGCATTCCTGATTTCATGGATGGACGTCAGTGGGTTGATTTCAGAACAGCACACTATTATACCTGGGATGAGACGAACCAAACGTATACCATGTCTAATTCAAACAAAGGTGCTGTAACGCAGAATTCACCTATTGTGAATCAGGCCTTATATGATCAGAAATACACGGATTGGTTGGATCTGGGAACAAAAAATGGTTCTCAACAAAACCACTACGTTAATATTTCAGGTATGGCACAGGATATATCCTATAACCTTGGTTTCGGGTACCAAAAAGAAGACGGTAACTTCCAGAAAGAAGGTATGAATAAATATGTGTTCAAAGGTTCTATCAATCACAAAGCGAGTGATTTCTTTAAGACCGGTGCAAATTTCACCATGTCTCACCAGGTTGTAAATACCGGTTCTCAGTATGGTTATCGTGATTTGATGCGTATGCCGGTTGTTCTTCCTGCTTATGATGCAGAAGGTAACTTAATTGCTCAACCAGGGATTAAGGCCTCTATCAACGGGGACGGAAACTTTACTTCATCAGCTAACCCATTGATCGAAATTCAGTCTGGTACGCACGAAACAAGTCGTTTCGATATTTTGGGTAGTGCCTTTGTTGAATTTACCCCAACTAAAGGATTAAGCTTGAAATCTACTTTCTCTCCGCGATATAATAGAACCAGAATTGGTTATTACTATGAAAAGAACTCAAACCGTTCAACAAACCAGGCTGAAAATAACAACCAGGAGACTTTTGACTGGACTTGGGATAACGTATTAAACTACAATCGCCGGTTTAATGTAGACCATAATATTAATGTGACCTTAATCCAGTCAGCTTATAAAACGAAGTACGAATATCTGTCGATTTATGCAGAAGACTTCCCTTATGATTCTGAATGGTATAATATGCTTGGAGGTACAATTGGAACGGGTAATTCAGAAAGTGGATATGCTCAAACTACCTTATTGTCTTACGCAGCACGTGTGAATTACGATTATGCAGGAAAATATATGGTGACCGGTACTGTACGGACCGATGGTAGTTCTAAATTGGCAGACAAGTGGGCTGCATTCCCTTCATTTGCATTGGCTTGGCGGATGTCTGAAGAGTCTTTTATGAAGCGTTACGATTGGTTGACTAATTTGAAGGTCAGATTAAGTTTCGGTTATTCAGGTAACAACAATGGTGTAAGTGCTTATGGTACACAGCAGTCTCCAAATACAAGTTCTACAGTATATTACGACTTTGCTGGCTCTGTCGTAAGTGGTTTTGGTGTTGGAGATCCGGTGAATGCGAATTTGACCTGGGAAAAAACACGTGAATGGGACTTTGGTTTTGACTTTGGAATGTTGAGAAACCGGATTAATGGTTCCGTTGATCTTTACGACAAGTTATCAGACGGATTGTTGATGGATAGAACTTTGACGATTGAGTCAGGTGTTGATGCGATGACTGATAATATTGGTTCTGTCAATAACCGTGGTATTGAGATTTCTTTGAATACAGTAAACCTGCAAACTAAAGATTGGAACTGGACTACTTCATTTACTTTTGCTAGTAATAAGAATGCGATTCGGAGTCTTTATGGTAAAAAGGAAGATGTTGTCAACGAGTCTCGTTTTATCAATGAGCCGATTAATGTTATCTACGATTATAAAGTTGACGGTGTTTATAATTACGCTGAGTGGGCGTCTATGACTGCAGAACAGCGTAGCTTAATGGGAGCCGATAGACCTGGCTATGCAAAAGCAATAGATACAGATGGCGATGGAGAAATGACTACAAAAGATAAAGTCATTCTTGGTTCTGTTGATCCTTCATGGACAGGAAGTATTACGTCTACCGTAAGTTATAAGCAATTTGATTTAGCCTTCAACATTTATACTCGTCAAGGCGTATTTGTGAATGACCGTTTCTTACAAGAATTTGGACCTTCTGCCAATACTCAGCGTGGACGTCCCAAAGTGAACATGGACTACTATTACCCAGGAGGGGTACCACGTGCTGATTGGAACAATTTTACTGTTGATGACAATGGACAAGCCTGGATGACTTGGGGGACATCGGAAGAAAACTCTAACGCCACAAGACCATTAGCTGGTAATACAGGGAATTTCTATGGCAATAACGGACGCTATCAGGATGCATCTTTCGTTAAAGTTCGCAATATTACATTGGGATATACATTTGATAAGACTTTAATTAGCAAAGCGCATTTAAACTACGCCCGCATCTATTTGAATATTTTGAATCCATTTACTTTCACTGACTATGTGGGATGGGATCCGGAATATGCAACGACTACATTGCAAAATGGTAATGGTCCTTCAACAGTTACTTACCAAGTAGGTCTTAACCTTAAATTTTAATGATTGAAACGATGAAAAAGATATTTAGCATTTTATTTGCCGCCATCCTTCTTTCTAGCTGTAGTAGTTTCCTCGACGAGGATAATAAGGCGGGTATTACAAACGATCAACTTTATGCAACTGAAGCTGGCTATCAAACGCTTCGGGTTAATGCATATAGTAGCCTTAGAACGATTTACCAATCAGCTCCAATGGTTTTGTTAGGAGGTACTGATCTTTACCAAATGCCCAGAGGAGTAACGAATAACGGTATTTTTGATTATACGACCCTTTATGATACAAATGACGATGTAGCCGAATTTTACAGCAATTGTTATTCTGTATTACAAGCCGTAAACACCGCAGAATATTATCTGGATGGTGCGGATATTTCTGATTCGGATAAGGATTTGTATCAGGGTGAATACGATTTCTTTAAGGGCTTTGTGCACTTTATCCTGCTGGAAGAGTTTGGTGGTATTGTGATTGATGATGAGTATACGGATGCTCCCCGAATGAATATGCCCCGGTCTTCGTTGGCTGAATCTTACGACTACATAATTGGCAAATTAGAGTCTGCACTGAATAGCAGTTTACCCCAGACTTCAAAAGAGGGATATATTTGTAAGGATATTGTGAACCACTATTTGGCAAAAGTATATTTAACTCGTGGTTGGGACTTGGGTGATGTTTCAGATTTTGCAACTGCTAAAACTTATGCAAAAGCAGTTATGGACTCACGAGGTGATTTGAAGTATACAATGGAAGAATTGTGGAGCCCGGATAATGAAAATAACGATGAAGATTTATTCTCAATTCAGTATAGCTCTAAATCAATTTCGACTTCAACAAGCGGGAATAACCAGGAATCTGTTTTTGGTCCGTATTTAGGAGGATCTGAGTTAGGTCACAAATATATGGCTGGTTCAGCAATGCCTTCCTGGTCTTTACATTCCTGGTATTCTAAAAACGATGCTCGTTACGATGCTACGTTCATGCTGACAATTTGGGAACACTACTACGATTATTACCAAGGCAATAATGTTCCGGGAACAAATGCCATTACTGCGATATATCCTCGTGCCTGGGACAATTCTCAAGCGATGTTTGATGATTACCTGAAATTAACTGATGGTGAGACAAACGGAGAATTTGTGGATATAACAATGACGGATGCTGATGGTAACTTAGTTGATGGAGCATTAGAATTTCTTGAAAAATGGTGTCCTGAATATGCCAACGTTGTTCCGGTGAATGCTACAGATGAAAATGGAAAAAATATCTTAAGAATTTATCCATTCATTGAGAATTCCTCAGACCATATGACGAATGAGAAATATTGGAGAACAGCTTATAATAATGACTTCGCTCAACCGTGTATTAAAAAATTCGATATGAACCAATTGGTTACATTCAGCACTACACAGAGCTACAGAGATATCGTTTTAGCTACTTTATCTGAAACAATGTTATTATATGCAGAGGCTTGTATTGGTCAGGGTAATTATGCAGAAGCACAAACATATATCAATAAAGTTTTAGCCAGACCAGGCAATGCCAAAGATGGTAGTACTTTATCAATTACTTTGCCCACCTCTAAAGAAGCTGCATTGGAGGTTTACCTGAAAGAGTCAGGTAAAGAATTGGCAGGGCAATATTGTGGTCGTTGGCCGGAATTACGTCGTACAGGAATGCTGAAGACTATGTTCTACGGTTATAATTACGACTACCTGACTGGTAATTTGGGGACAGACCCAATTGGTGAAAAACTTTATCGCCCAATACCTCAATCAGCAATCGAAATTAACGAAGGCTTGACTGAGGCAGATCAAAATCCAGGATATTAGTTTAGTTGGTTAGGATAGATAAAAAAAGAGAGGTTCTCCTGTTTGTTCAGGATGGCCTCTTTTTCTTTGAAAGTCTTTTTCAAGATGCGTTGAAGAGGATCGATTCTGCTCCAATAAATTTCCGCTAGCCTTACCAGGCGGGTTTTCATCTTTGGCTTGCCCCAAAGACGAAACAGAAAACGCAAGGCTGATTTTTATCTTCAGGTAT